>CAYGZC010000190.1:0-2888 GCA_964354225.1 uncultured Chlorobiaceae bacterium
AATTGTGGATCCAAGCCACGGGACAGGCAGACATGATTTGATCATACCGATGAGCCGGGCAGCTATTGCCGCTGGTGCCGATGGATTGATTGTTGAAGTACATCCAAATCCTCCCGAGGCGTTTTCAGATGGAGAGCAATCATTAACACCGAATAATTTTCAACAATTAATGAACGAAATTAAACTTGTTGCGCAAGCGGTAGGGAGGAGTATATGAAATGAAAGTGCGATTTACTTTATAACGCGAAACTATTTTATCACTAATGTTTGTCATAGTTCCGAAGTAATTTAACATTCGCAAAGGGGAAATCAAATGAACAATTTAAAGTCGTTACTTTCCTGAGAGTTCATCGAGTGCTTTACTTAAATTCTCGATGGCGGTCTTAAAAGATTCGGGTTCCAAACCCAAACCGATTCTAAAAAATTCCGGCATATCAAAGAACCGACCGGGTGTGATTGCCGTTTGGTATTTGTCATTTAGTAATTTATATAACGTTTCGACGGAACCTCGTTTAAGTCGTGGGAATATTACGGTGCCATAACCGGGTACGATAGCTTCTAATTCGGCATGTGATTGAATGAATTTATTTATCGTTTGGTGATTATTTTCCAGGATAGATCGTGACCACGCGGTGATTCTCTCGATATTATTCACTGCAATAACACTTAAGATCTCGGCGGGATGTTGTTGCACAACGTAAAACAAATCATTCAGATGCCACATTTTTTGGATAAGCTCAGGCATAGCAAAAACCCACCCGCAGCGAAGGCCGCTGAGACCATAAACTTTAGTTAAGCTGTTGGTAACGATAAATTCGTCACCAAGATGGATTGAAGAAGAAGGAGATAGGGAGAAAGCTGAATCGAGATAAACTTCATCTACTAATACAAAGGCACCGATACTTTGAGCTATTCTTCCGATCTCTTTTAGTGTATCGTCACTGGTGAATACACTGCTCGGATTGTGAAGATTTGTTAGAACGATAAGTTTGGTTTTTGATGTGATTGTTTTCTTTATTTCATCTAAATCAATTTGAAATTTATCCTCAAATCGCCGTCGGAATCTTTTGATTTTATAACCTACATATTGTGCAGTCGATTTGAGCAGCTCGTATGTCGGCTGCTCTATCAATATCTCAGCACTCTGTTTATACAACACTGCCATTACCATATAATTGGCAAATGATGTTCCTAATGTTGAAAATATTTTATCAGTCGCAACGTTGTATCTTTTTCCAATCGCCTCCAGTAATGGCTGGTAGCCGTAGTAACTGTTTCCTGTTAATTCTATATCTTCAAGCTTCAATGGTAAATCGGATAGTAGGTAATTAGTAAGCCCGCTGTTTGCGAGATTATATTTTACATGAAAATGCGTCTTAGCCCATTGCATGTAATCGGAGTGCATTGTTCGATTCGATTTCATTGAATATTACTCCTCTTCCAAAGAAAATATACCGGTACGCCCGTGAACATTATTGCCAATCCTATCAGACTATTTACCGGGTACTTGTACAAAGTGTTAATAACCATGAGTATACAAACAGTAATAAAAATAGATGTTGTATATGGATGACCCGGCATTATTTTTTTCTTTATATCTATTCCATCAGTCATTTGATTTCTTCGAAAAACAAATAAGCATGCGGCTGTTAATCCGAAGAAAATAAAATCATTCGAGACGACATAACTTAAAATCTGTTCGAACGTTCCTGAGAGTGTTATAATACTTGCGATGATTCCTTGTAAAATGATGGCGACAACAGGTACTCTCGTTTTCGGATGAATCTTTGCAACGCTTTTAAAAAAGAGTCCATCGGCTGCCATTGCATAATATAAGCGTGGTGCAGTAAGAACAGATTGACTGAGATATCCGAGCGTAGAGATTGCAATACCGATCGCTATGATGGTCGCACCAATTTCTCCAAGTGCTAACCTCATGACGGACGAAGCGGGGGTCGGACTATTTGCCAAACCGTCGGCACCAAGTGCACGGATGCTGATGAAATTAACTGCAAAATAAAGGATGATAACTACAACCACACCGATGAGGAGGCCGCGAGGCAAATTTTTTTCAGGACTACGGATTTCACCCGCAATAAAATTTGAGGTCTGCCAGCCGCTGTATGCGAACATCACCGGTACCATTGCCGCTCCGAAGGCTGTTATTAAATCCATGGAAATAGGTCTATCCGTTAATGGCTGGAGAGTAAAATGAGAATCAGAAATAAGAAAATAGCCGCAGAGAATCAGGAAAAGAACTGCTGCAATTTTTAGAATCATGAGAAAATCTTGAACAGTACAACCAATGCGGACTCCGAAGCAGTTTATAGCGGTCAGCGTGGCAAGCGTGATAACTGCAAAAAGTGTCTCCGAAATTGGTAGACCAGTTAATTGAATACTGTAGCGTGCAAATGTAATTGCCGATGCCGCCAATCCACCAGCGTCAGCAACGAGGAGGTAAGTCCATCCAAATAAAAACGCTAATAATGGGTGGAATGCTTCCCGGATGTATGCATATTGCCCGCCGACTTTTGGCAGACGTGCGCCTAATTCAGCATATATGAATGCACCCATGAGCGCAAAAAGTCCAACTACTACCCAGGCGCCAAGGATAAGGAATGGAGTATGAATTTGCTGGGCAACAATGTGCGGATTCATAAAAATTCCTGAGCCTATGATTCCTCCCATCACGATCATGGATACATCGAAGAGACCCAATCGTTGAACGAGGGTTGCCATTGTTGTATCAGTTTTTATTTCAGTAGTTTTTTTCTGCATCGAATTTTGGGATTGGTCAATATATTGAAAAGGATGTGTAAATTCAATTTGAGATATGTTGGGTGTGAAGGGGAAGTTTGAACCAGGATGTTTGGGATTTATGTAATGCC
>CAYGZC010000191.1:0-17021 GCA_964354225.1 uncultured Chlorobiaceae bacterium
TCATTATTCGGATTCAATTCCAAAGATTTTTTGTAATTTTCTGTTGCAAGTTCGTTCTGGTTGTTTTTCACATAAGCTTCAGCAAGACTGCCATAGGTATTAAATGATTTAGGATATGCTTGTACATTTAGCTTGAATATTTCGATTGCCTCGTTGAACTTATTTGCATTAAGATATTTATAACCTAACAAATTGAAAGAGCTTTCTGAAAAATGTATTTCTTTATCAAAGGCAGTTTTCAGTCCCTCGTATTTCTTTAATCCCTTTTCTAATCCTACAGAATCAATGACCTTTTTAACGATATTCGATGCTAAATCTCCTTTCTTAAATTTATCGGCAGTTTCAATTTTCATTCCCGTAACATTTCCTTGAGAATCTTTGTCAAAGTAGACTGTATTTTTATTGTACTCGTCAAGCCATCCTCCATCTTGATCCGGTGATTGTAGTTCGACCGTGTCTTTCTTGGTTGGATCGTAGACTGCAAGTTTTCCATTATTAACAAGCACGGTGAAATCGTTGTTGATAGCTGCAAATAAATATGTCCCAAGATATGGAATAAATTCCTTTGGGATATTCTCATCAATTTTTTCAGGCACAGATTTTCTTGATATCGATAATATTTGATGTAAAATCATCTCTGCAATCTTGCCATCGTCATCTTTGTTGAATAATACACTAAGATGCGGTGCAATTTTACACTGCCATCTATTTTTATCATTAGGCGGATTAAATGGCAGAGTCGTTTGTCCCGGAACATCAAGCGAAAGATTTCCGTCTTTTTCCAAAACTGTAAATGTTCGCCCTGATTCTAAGTTAGAGTATTTCCCAAGATAAGGAGTGAAGTCCATTGTTGCTGCAACTGGTTGTTTTGAACTTTTATCCCCAAGCTTATAATCCAACACTTCTATCGCTTTACCATTAAACTTTGTTGAGGTTATCGATACAACTTCAGAGATACGAATATGTCCGGCATCGATATAATCTATTTCGTGTGCAGTCGCATCAACCGGAATCCATCCGGCATCGCCCATGTAAATTTCATTCCACCCATGCTGACCGAATCCGCCTCCGAAGTTAGGTGCATACATCGCACCAAAAACTACACGGGATGGAATTTCAACTGCACGACAAAAAGCAGCAAGTAACATAGAATGGGCACCGCATTCACCAGCTCTAATATCATACGTATTTCTCGCAGTAACACCTCCTGGAATTGCATAACTAATATTTTCTGCAACCCATTTACTAAGTCGTTTTGCTGCCTCCCAGCTATCTTTTGAACCAGTGGTAATTTCATTTGCCTTGCTAATAAGAACGTTGTCATCAGACTCAATGAATCTATCAGGCATCAAATATTTTTTTAATGACTCATCTTTAATGAAATCTGGCGGGAAAGGAGGTGCATTGCTCCCATCGTACTTTTTGTGTTCAATTTCTAATACTCCTTCTATTATATTGTTTGTAACAGTTCCTTCAAACCTCTGTCCCGGCACATTAAGGTCTTCGTTTTTAAGATTAACTCCGGTCGGTTCTATCTTAATCTTTAATTTCATGTATGAGATCGATTGTAAATCAGAAATTGAGACGTTAGTTTTAGTAAAAAAAGAAGCATCCATATTCGCGACTTTAATTTTATCTACCACACTTCGGTCGGCTAAATATATTTTTCTATTCTGGACTTCAAATTTTACATAGTAATCGCATTCAGGAGCCAACCAGTATTTTGTTTTTAAGTTAGTTTTGATGTTTGTCTGCTCTATTATTATAGTGTTATAAGTATTTCCGACTAACTCTAATTTTTCTTCTCCGATCTTTTTGAAAGTTGATTTTTGAATTTCTTCTTCCATCATCTCAAGGATATCATAACTTACTTCTTCCTGTTTATTTTTGATAAAATCCTTTTTGATTTTAGTAAATACTTCATCATTTCCAGTTATTATCTCCGGTGATAATGCTATAGTTTTTGTTTGGTTTTTGAGAGATGAATTAAGATAAGCTGAGTCGTTCTCTACCTTAAGCTCAAAATTATACTTAGCTGTTCCTTGATCGGTAGTCATACTTAAATTGAAGCAACGTCTCGTAATAGGATCAACAAGTGATTTGATTTTCATCTCCTGATTAAATGAGCTTCCTAATACAGAAAGCATCGCGAAAACGTTTGCATCGCTTTGGATATAATCCCTACCGTCTTTTCGAATTGGAGTTTCCATCGCTTCGAAATAACCGCAGAGGACATCGTTCACCTCTATTGCATAATATACCCTGGCTGTTTGGACTGAATCGGCACCATAAGACACTGTCAATGTGCTTACAATTAAAACAGGCAAATATATTACCATATAAAATAATTTTGTTTTCATGGCATCACCTTATAAATTGAATGATTTCAAGTTCACTTTTGCATTATTTAAACCTTAGTAGTAATCCAATTACTGCCAACACCAGAGCTGAAATCATTGAAGTAACAAACGAGTAGTACCATAAGCCCGCCTTGCCAGTCTCTTCGATTGTTATTTTTCGGTACTGTCCGACATACTTCGGCAGCAATAATCTCAATAAGAAGTAATTGATTTTCACTCCATGATTTGATAGAAAAGAAACAATTACAATTGATGAAACAACTCCCCATAGTACACAGATTATCGCTATAGTTAAAATAATATTACTCATATATCTTTATTCCTTTCTTATATATCTTTCCGCTCATATAATTTCATTGATATCATTGCAGATATGATTGGTAAAATTAATATGATAGGAGCAATTAAAACGACTTTTACAAAGTCTGCATTTGAAAAATATGATATGTACGATTGCTTAGTAAAATTAAAAATCAGTACCATCGAGTGCATTGCTAAAGTAAATCCGATGGGAAGTGTGACTATCATTCCCATAATTCTGAATTTAAAAATAAACGGGAAAATGAAACTGACTGAAATCGATATAATATAAAGTGCAATAAAAAATGATTTTAAATTATATGTTTCATAAAATTCAGTGATCGGTTTTGAATAAATCAAATAAGTTGTGTACGATGCAAAATATAATAGTACAAATCCAAAAATAGCGATGCAAAACGCAAACAGGTACCGAGCTATGACGAACGACCTTCTGGAGACAGGCAAACTGCAAATGAGCGTTTCGAGTTTCTGTTTTTTCTCCGAAAAGGCAAAATAAGAAATCGCTGCAACTATAGCGGCAGCACAGAATATTAAATTACCTCGAGCAGGGAAATGCGGAATGATTAGTATCGATATCCAAAGAGTTGCCGGTAAAAAGATAGAAAATACTATATATCGCCAGTAACCCCGGATATCCTTCAAAATCAAATTTAATATCATACCACTGCCTCAAATATCTTTTCTTTTATAAACACTTAATGAAACTACTAATGAAATCGCTGGTGATGCAACCATGATAAATGTCAAAACGGAGATTACTATCAACTCTCCTTCTACAAAATACAAATTGAAGGAACGACTGTAGGGGCGAAATATCAGAGTTACGGATGATGCTGCCGCTACAAGAGCAAGGATGAAAGATATTACAGTTCCCGCTAATCTGAATCTAAATAAAGCAGGCAAAAATATGCTTGTTTGTAGCAATATGAAAAACACAGCCATGAAGAGAACTTTCAAATGTGCAACTTGATTAAAATCCGTTACCGCATCTGTGTATACAGCTCCTGCAACAAATCCGTTTAGATACCACAGTGCAAGTCCACCGAACATCAAAACAACCGATGTGAGATACCTAGCAATTACAATTCTGGATCTGCTGACAGGAAGACTACATGTCAGAACTTCGGTGTTCTTATTTATTTCAGTAAACGAGAAGAAAGTGCTAATAAAAACAAATCCCAAATAGCCATACATCATATACACATGCCACGGATAATAATGGAAGACAAAAATATTGCCCATAATCATAAATGCTGAGAAATTCAGAAACATGCTTTTTCTATATGCCGTTAAATCTTTTAACATTAATTTCAGAATCATCTTTTCACCTATAAATCTCTCCTATTGTAAAATCGAACCGAGAGGATTATCGAAATCACATACAAAATTACAACGACACTCAATGCAAATAGATAAGCGTAAATTGCTGGCAAAGTCATCATCCAGCTTAGTATATTATGAAGTAAATTGTAAAAGTATGCGATATCAAAATTCCAGATATCATTCAGTGCATTGATAATGAACTCGAACAAGGGAACAAGCAGAACAATACCAATTTGTATTATCAGAGCTGCGATAACTCCTTTGCCCGAACCAAATTTGAATACAAAAGGAAGCATAATAGTCAGGATAACAAGTAAAAAAGAAATCATACTTGTAATCCCTCGTGAACTGAGAATAATACGGAAAGCCGGATCCCACAGATTGAAAATATGTACAAGTGATAGACATACTAAAATCACTAAACAGAAACCTGACAAAGTAATAATAATTGAAGATACATACCGTGCAACAACAATTGTCGACCGCTTTACCGGCAAGCTTGCATATGTCATATCCGTTCCGAACGATGTATCAATTGCAATAAAAATAAAAGAAGCTCCGATACACAGGGCAACAATTATAAAAGTAAATATGCCAATGATGATTCCACCAAAATCATCTATCATTGCTGCTATCGCGATAGATGTAATAAAAGGGATAATGATAGCTACGCCAAGAAGGAATATCATCCCAGCAATAAAGTCTTTTCTTATAAGATTAAGCATTTCCTTCTTTCAAGTTGCTGTAGTACATAATATCTTCCAGCGTTGCCTTTTCAATTACAATGCTCGAACCGAAAGTCGCTTTTATTTCTGCAACATTATTCGTCAAAGCTTCAAAACCAAATTCATTTTTTCGAATTCCCTTGAAGTGCTTTTTTGTTTCTTCATTTATGAGATCATTACCGCCTTTAATAATAGCATATGTCTCCATTATTTCATCCTTGCTGCTGGAAAAAATTACCTGTCCATTCAGGATAAATGTAATGTAATCCGCTATTCGCTCTATATCGGAAGTGATATGAGTAGAAAACAGAATGGATTTCTTCTCGCTTTGCAGAAGCTCATAAAGTAAATCGAGCAGTTCTCTTCTAAAGATCGGATCCAATCCAGAAGTAGGTTCATCCATAATGATAAAGTCTGCGTGATGTGAGAGTGCAATTGCAATCGCCGCTTTCATCACCATCCCGCGCGAGAATTTTCTAATATTCTTCTTGAGCGGCAATTCGAATTTATCGACAAGATTCAAAAACATCTTTTCATCCCAATCCTTATAAAACGGACGGATGATATTTTTTACCTGCTTCAGATTCAAGTGTTCGTAGTAATTGGGATTGTCGTACACGAATCCTATCCGGGATTTGATATCGACTTCATGTTCGATATGATCTTTACCGAATATCCGAATACTACCACCTTGCTTTATCAGGAGATTCATTATCAATTTAATGATTGTTGTTTTGCCGGCACCGTTCGGACCGATTAATCCCATAATATAACCTTCCGGCAGAGAGAGCGTAACATCTTTCAAACGAAAGTCGCCGTAATCTTTTCTTAAATTATTTATCTCGAGTACGTTTTCCATATTGTTATTCCTCATGATGATATAATAGTTCCAACATTTCCTTTATCTCGGTAAGACTGACTCCTAATTTCTTTGCTTCGAATACCGCATCGTTCAATAATCCCTCAACAGTTTTTATCTTCTTCTCTCTAAGAAGTTCTTTATTCTGCATTGCCACGAAACATCCTTTGCCGCCAACGCTATCGATGAATCCCTCTTTTTCGAGTTCTTCGTATGCACGTTTGGTAGTGATGACACTGATCTGTAATTCTTGAGCAAATTTTCTGATCGATGGAAGAGGATCACCTTCGACAAGATCACCAGAAATTATCTGTGCTTTAATCTGTTTCACTATCTGTTCGTATATCGGATCTGGGGATGCGTTTGAAATAATTATCTTCACTTGTTTCTTTCCTTATCCAATCAGGATCATCATAAGATTCATATTTTTATACTATTTACAGTGGTATTATTGGTTATACTGTATATACCGTATATAATATAACATATAAATATCCATTTGTCAAGTGTTTTTTTAAAAAAAATGTGATGAGATGTTTACAGGGAAAGTTATGTCAAATGAAAAGCGTAATTCTAATGCCAAATCCGGTTTTCGGATTCTCTAATTTAAATCAAATTTTTTCTTTCTATTCATCGTGCGAATAAAGTTAATCATGCAAATCCTGGTAATTATCGGTAAAAAGAGAATTAACTTCAAATACGATTGGGAAAAATATTTGCAATATCCGAATAATCTGCTGACATTCATTAAATCAGAATAACTGACTTCAATGACTAAAGGTAAACATCATAAAAGGGATCAGCAGGGAGAGCCAACTCCACTAAAACATTCTATCGGTAGGCAGAAGCTATATATCATCGCAGGTGTTGTAGTTGTTGTGATCGTTGTGGTATTTATTTGGAAAGTTCGCGAGCAACCGGTGGCGAATACCTCAAAATCCAATATCCAACAATCCAAACCGGCAACAGAAAAAGTTCGGTCGGTAGAAAAATGGATCGAGAGGGCAAAGGCAGTAGATGAGCAATTTCATTCTGTTTACACGCCGTGCTGGGAAGGTGCATATGGCGCAATTGGAGATGCGTATCTATTCGCAGTGACGAAAGATTCTGCGCTTCTGCGTTTTCATACCATCAAGCATGATATGCGTAAGATGTGTGTCGGTACATGGGTTGATGATCGGGCATGGATTTGTCTTGCCGAATTTTACTGGTGGGAGTTTACTGGAAGAAGAAACCAGTCGTTAATTGAAGATGCAAAACACAGGTACGATGAAGCGCGAAATGAGGGACGGCTCTCCAGTCATAACGGATACTGGAGCTGGTACAACTGGTCTCCGGAGGCAGGTGTTCAAGAAAACATCTTTACTAACAGTAATATGAATCAAATGGTGACTGTTGCTTGCTGTTTGTACGAAGCAACAGGTGAAAAACATTACCTTGATGATGCTCTGCTCGTCTGGAACGGCGATAAGCAATATCATGGCGTTGAAAAAATATTATACAAAGGCGATGGAAAGTGGGAAGGGAAAAAAGGGCGTGCTGCATTCGGTGATGAAGTCCCGTGGCAGGGTGCCGGTTATTGCACAATCGGTGCGGCGTTGTATCGGATAACTAAGGATCCGAAATACAAAAAGATTGTAGTTGAGACAGCAAAAAGAATAATGGATCCTGCTAACGGTTGGGTTGATCCTCAAGATTTTTTTCAGATCCAGATGGATGGAAATGGTGCCTTCGTGAATTTTCTTTTGGATGCTTATGTGATTGCACCGAACGAGCTTCAGGATATTCCGGTAAAGATTGAGAAGATGCTGGAACATGTCTGGACAAATCATAATGGAGCTGCGAGTGTAACGCTTCACCGTGAAACTGACCATGGAATCAGAAATGGATGGAATCCATACGGTGGGGAAGATGGATATGGTGTTGACGAAGTTGGAACAGTCCATGCACAGGGTGAGGCCGCTCGTGCGTTTGGTCTGTTTGTTTACTATGAGAATATGAAGAGTAAAAAATCTCTCTAACATTCCGACATCTGGAAATATTGGTCAAATTGCCCCCATGAAAATCGGTAGAATCACTCAACCTCCTGAAGGTTACTCCCGATTAGTCTGAACAAACCTTCGGGAGGTTTGCGATGTATCACTTTGTTGCTAAAGGTAAGTCGGACACAAATGGGAGCGCCAGATCATTACACATAGGCACCTTTCTATTCAGATAAACAGTCCGCAATCCTTCCTAATTGCATCTTCTCTAAATTTTGGCTATTTTTAAGAAATTAAATCATACAATGAATTCAATCTATCAATGAATCAATCACTTACACGCCCTCAACCCTCAGCCCTTTATCGCTGGATGGTACTTTTATTCATCAGCTTAGCGATGTTTGGCAATTATTACATCTATGATAGTATCAGTCCGCTTGCCGATGTTTTAAAAACACAACTCGGATTCTCCGATTCTGAAATAGGTTTACTAAACGGCATCTACAGTTTCCCCAACATTATCATGGTACTTATTGGAGGAATCCTCATCGATAGGATCGGGACACGGAAATCGGTTTTCATCTTCACCGTTCTTATCATGTTAGGCGCGCTGGTTACAACGGTGAAAGGGAATATTTATACAATGTCAGCAGGTCGCCTCATCTTTGGTTTAGGCGCAGAATCGATGATAGTGGCTATTACAACTATTCTGGCAAGATGGTTCAAAGGGAAACAACTATCGTTTGCATTCGGACTGAATCTGACGATAGCACGCTTGGGCTCTTTTATGGCGTTGAATGCGCCTTCGTGGGGCAGAAGTTTATACGATTACTGGCAGTCGCCGCTCTGGATAACCGTTGCATCGGGTGTCTTCGCCGTGGTTTGTATTATCGTCTATTACTTCATGGATGTGCATGCGAATAAAAAATTCGATATACCAAAAGAGGGTGAACAAGACAAGATCGAAATCAGAGAGTTGTTCAACTTCGGCGTATCGTTCTGGTACATCACGGCGTTATGCGTAACTTTTTACTCGGCAATGTTTCCATTTCAAACATTCGCAATCAAGTTTTTTCAAGAAGCTCATGGTACAACGCGAGAAGTTGGTGGTAATCTTTCGAGCATGCTGACTCTTGCCGCAATGATTTTTACTCCACTTTTCGGGTTGCTTGCAGATAAGATTGGTAAGCGGTCGTTGTTGATGATGTTTGGCTCGCTTCTTATAATTCCTGTCTATCTCATCATGGCGTATAAGATTGATCTTGCCACTCCGCTGGGAATGTCGGGTGCTCTTAGTTTGAATATTGATTTCTTCGACATCCATTCAAGTATACCGGCTTACCTCATGATACCGATGTCGTTGATGGGAATTGCTTTCTCATTAATTCCAGCCGTGATGTGGCCCTCGGTTGCATACATCGTTGATCCTAAAAAATTAGGCACAGCATATGGGTTAATGACGATGATTCAAAACATTGGATTATTCGGATTCAATCTGCTCATCGGTTGGGCGAACGATTTTTCTGGCGCAAGTGCAGCAAATCCCGGTGGATATACATTGGGGATGTGGATATTTTCATGTCTCGGTTTCTCTGGCCTTATATTTGCGTTTCTATTGAGACGCAGAGAATTAGGACCGCATGGACATGAATTAGAAAATGCAAGTGGTTCCTCGAAATAATTTTTATTGATATTTCATATGAATATTTCAACTGAACTATATTCAGCGGCACGCGTAGCTGTTAAGGATTGCATGGGTGTGCAATCTGGTGAGAAGGTTCTCATCGTAACTGATGAGCTGCTTCGTACTATCGGCTATGCATTGTGGAAAGAATCTAAAGAACTTGGAACCGAAGTGATGCTTGTCGAGATTCTTCCACGCAAAACAAACGGCGAAGAACCGCCAAAGGAAATAGCTGAGTTGATGAAAATGGTTGATGTTGTTCTGTGCCCAACATCCAAATCTCTCACGCACACAGATGCCCGGCGTAGTGCGAGTTCTTGCGGAGTGAGGATTGCAACACTTCCCGGTGTTACAGAAGAGATAATGATTCGCTGCATGAATGCAGACTACAATAAAATTGCTGAGAGAACTTTTAAAATATGTGCGATGATGGAAAAAACCGAAATCATTCGTGTAACGGCTGCACGCGGTACAGATATCACGATGCCGATCAAAGGTAGACACGCACACGCAAGTTCTGGACTTTTTCGTGAGAAAGGATTGTGGGGAAATCTCCCAACCGGTGAATCATATCTTGCTCCGGTTGAAGATGTATCGAATGGTGTTGTTATCGTGGATGGCTCAATGGCAAGCGTAGGAATGATAAGAGAACCAATCCGGATTGTTGTTAAGGATGGCTACGCAACTGAAATTACCGGTGGTGCTGAAGCTAAACGACTCATTGAATTACTCGAACCTCATGGTAAACCTGCGCGAACTGTCGCCGAGTTCGGCATCGGTACAAATGATAAAGCAATCCTCACCGGTCAAATTCTTGAGGATGAGAAAGTAATGGGAACAATCCACATCGCTTTCGGTGATAATAAATCAATGGGTGGAACAGTTCGCGTCGCCAGTCATCTCGATGGACTCATCAAAGAACCGACTGTATGGTTTGATGAGAAGATGATAATGAAGGATGGGAAGTTTGTGGCCAAAATATTAATCTGAGTAAACTATTTCCTCCCAATTTGGTCTAAAAAATGGAAGTTTAATCGGTAAAAATTCAATTTATTAATTCTATTATGAAATTTAAAAAGCTTCATCTTTATATAATTGTTGGTATTGTGGTCTTGGGAACAGGCGGCTATTTTTTATTCTTTAATTCAGGTTCTCAGGACATTCAATATCGAACTGAAAAAGTCTCTCGCGGTGATGTTACAATTCAGGTGCGGGCAACCGGAACGATCAATCCGATGCGTACCGTCCTTGTCGGCAGCCAAGTATCTGGAATAATCGAAAAGATTTATGTTGATTTCAATTCGGAAGTCAAAAGGGGGCAGTTAATCGCTCAGATCGATTCTACATCCCTTTATGCTTCAGTTAAGCAGGCAGAAGCTAATGTGGAACGTACTCAAGCACAGGCGAACGATGCTAAACGTAATCTGACGAGAACAACGGAGTTATTCAAGAAAAATCTCGTTTCGCAAGCCGACCTCGATGCTGCGACAACTGCGTTTGAATCATCAATCGCACAATTGAAGCAAACACAAGCTGCGTTAGATCAATCAAGGGTGAATCTGCGGTATGCGATCATCAGGGCGCCTATCGATGGAGTTGTAATTTCTCGTGATGTTGATGTTGGGCAGACGGTCGCCTCGAGCTTCCAGACGCCCAAAATGTTTTCTATCGCCAATGATTTGAAGAGAATGCAGGTAGAAGCCAGTGTTGATGAAGCTGATATCGGACAGATAATAGTTGATCAAGATGTAACATTCACCGTTGATGCATACCCTGATGAAAAATTTCAAGGGAGTGTTTCCCAGATTCGGCTGTCACCTATTACAGTTCAAAATGTTGTAACGTATACAGTGATCATTGATGTTCCCAATCCCGATTTGAAACTTCGTCCGGGCATGACTGCAACAGTTTCAATACTTGTGAATAAGCGTGAAAATGTTCTGCGAGTTCCGACCTTAGCTATACGATTTCAACCTCCACAAGAAGTTCTAGAAAAAATGAGTGAAGAAAAATCAAAACGATCCGGTGAAAAACAGATCACCGAATCAAAGATTGGGAAGAAAGATTCGCTGCAGCCAATGGATGAAGCTCGACGAATGGAATTTCGACAGCGTCGGCAAGAAGGTGACGAAAAGGATTTGGATCAGAGAAGAGCGGAAATGATGCAGAAAGGATTTAACCGTCAGCGCGAACATCAGGAGGGTCAAGATCAGATGTTTCGCGGTAAGTTCCCGACTGTTAAGATGGCTCAAATATGGATACTTGAAGGCGGGAAAAATCTCAAGTCTATAAATGTACGCACCGGGTTAAACGACAATCGTTTTGTTGAAATAATAACCGAGAATCTCAAAGAAGGCGATGAAATTATTGTCGGAACGTTGAACGGCACAATTGCAAGTGGTGCTCAACAATCTAATCCCTTCGGTCCTCAGCGTATGACGATGGGCAGCGGCGGTGGTGGACGTGATCGGCGTTGATTAACAAAGCATAAAAATAAATTAGAGACTGAAATACATATGATGCGTTTTTTCGAAATATTGCGAATAGCTTTTGATGCACTCTTACGAAACAAAATGCGCTCGATTCTTACTATGTTGGGTATCATTATCGGTGTTGGTGCAGTTATTGCGATGGTCGCAATTGGGCAAGGAGCTCAAGTGTCTGTCGATGCCCAGATCAGCAGCTTAGGTTCAAATGTTTTAATGGTTTTCCCCGGCTCATCAAGCAGAGGTGGGGTTATGGGAGGTGGGGGAACTGGTGCATCCCTCACAGAAGAAGATCAGGAAGCTGTCAAGGAACAATGCCCGGCGGTTGCTTATGTGAGTCCGCAAGTTGGCAGCGGTGCACAGGTTGTGTTTGGAAATCTAAACTGGGGAACAAGGATTCAAGGTGGAACAGTCGATTTCTTCGCTATTCGTGATTGGCGTTTGGATGCGGGCGATTTCTTTACCGATCAGGATGTTCGTGCTGCCACAAAGGTTTGCCTGCTCGGACAAACTCTTGTCGATCAACTCTTCGAGGGTTCAAACCCGGTTGATCAGACGATTCGAATTCGGAATATTCCTTTCCGGGTCATCGGAACGTTGAAATCAAAAGGTCAAAATGCTATGGGACAAGATCAGGATGATCTTATTATAATTCCCTACACAACATTACAAAAAAGATTGATGGGACACACTCACTCGTGGGGATTTATCGCATCGGCAGTATCAAAGTCACAAATACCTCTGGCTCAGCAACAGATGACTGACCTGCTCAGGATGCGTCATAAGCTTGGACCGATGGATGATAATGATTTTACGATCCGCAATCAGACGGAGATAGCTGATGCGCAATCGGCAACCACGAAGATAATGACGACGCTCCTTGCCAGTATCGCGTCCGTTTCGCTTCTTGTGGGCGGGATCGGTATTATGAACATTATGCTCGTCTCGGTAACGGAACGAACACGCGAGATCGGAATAAGAATGTCTATAGGCGCGCGGAAGCGGGATATTCTTACCCAATTCTTGATGGAAGCAATCGTAATGAGCTTACTTGGCGGCTTGATTGGTATTGGTTTTGGTATTGCAGGGTCAAGTCTTGTTTCAAAAATTGCCGGGTGGCCCACATTCATTACGGCAAACTCAATTATTATCGCTGTTTTCTTCTCAATGATTGTTGGTATTTTCTTCGGGTTCTATCCTGCCCGAAAAGCTTCAATGCTTCATCCGATAGACGCATTGAGATACGAATAATTGAAACTTACCTACCCGATCTTAGTAACACCGCGCTAAAACTGTGTCTCCAAATTATTCATTTTTTTAGAATTCGCCCCCTTGCAGGTTTCTATTCTAATTCATATATTCATACCATCACTGTTTTATTGCTCTTCTGATATTACATTTCATCATTTTGTGATTTCAATGTTCTTTATAGTCCTTACACAATAAGCAAAGTAGAATAATTTTCCATTAACTGTTAAATCATTGAAGGTAACTAATTATTAATTCGCATAAACAAACAAAAAGGAGAAATGATATGAAAAAGTTGTTATTTTTTTTAGTAATTCCCGCGCTTATTCTCTCAACAATTCAACACTCCCTGCGTCATTTCGGGGGATTTAGCTCTTCACATTTTAAAATTTTGGAGGATTTATGAAGCTTTATAAATTTTCTATATTTATCTTACTATCCGTTCTTTCAAATATCGGATTTGCACAATGGTCGTCTAATCCTGCGGCAAACAATGCTATTTGTACTTTTGTTTGGCAACAGGAAACACCGGTTTTATGCAGTGATGGTGATAATGGAGCCATCATTGCATGGTGGGATCACCGAACGGATGCGGGTGATATTTACGCGCAGTGCATCGATAAAAATGGATATGTTCGATGGAATACAAACGGGGTTGCCATGTGTACCACCAGATACCAGCAATCGTCGCCAAAAATAATTTCCGACGGGAAGGGCGGAGCAATTATGGTTTGGGATGACCAGCGAACCGGTTTGTACAGCGGAAATATATACGCCCAGCGCGTCAACGCAGATGGGCAAGTGCTTTGGGCAACGAACGGTGTAGCCGTAAAAGCCGGAGTTGCGTATACAACACAAATTACCACCGACGGTGCCGGCGGAGCCATCATCGCCTGGAGAGATGATCGTATCAGCATGGATGCTTCCGATGTTTATGCACAGCGTGTTGACTCTTCGGGAAATATCGTGTGGACCCCTTCAACCGGAGTAGCGATAGCAACCGCCGCAAGCGTGCAATATCCATCATGTATGGTAAGCGATGATTCAGCCGGTGCAATAATTGTCTGGACTCACGTACGCGCTGATGCAACAACAAATCTTTTTGCTCAACGCGTAAATGCTGCGGGTACAAAGAGATGGGCTACGGCAGGGGTCACAATTGCTAATCTTGCAACCTATTCAGCAGCTCCTACAGCACAACCCGATAAACAAGGCGGTGTCTTTGTTATCTGGAATGATAGTAGGGGACCATCCTATAACCGAAAAATCTATGGCCAGCACTTGAACAAGTCGGGTGTGAACCAGTGGACTTCGAATGGTAAACGTCTGACGAGCGAAATACAGGATTTGTACGGATCCACTAATTTTATAGTGGATGATTCGAATGGTTTTATTTTCGGTTATTCGTTATCCGTCTCATATTATGACCAGACCATATTTGCGCAACGGGTTAGTAATAATGGAACAGTTCTATGGGACACACTTGGTGTTCCAATATGTGCTCTTAAGTGGGCCCGCTCTATGCCTGAAATGATCGACGATGCTAATGGCGGTGCAATAATGGCTTGGCATGATGACAGGACATCTGATACAGCTAGTTATCCGGGCTACCTGTACGATATTTATGCTCAACGAGTCGATACATCGGGTAATGTTCTTTGGGCGACAAACGGTGTTCCAGTAAGTACGGCAACTAATGGACAATCATCTCCAAAAATCCTTCCGATTGACGGCGGTGGCGCAATACTTACCTGGACCGATTATCGTGGAGGTGCTAATTATGATATTTATGCTCAAAGACTTAATGCGAACGGAACAATAACGGACGTGAGAACATCCGCATCGGTCCCGGATAAATCTGAGCTTTATCAAAACTACCCCAATCCCTTCAACCCAAGCACAACGATCAGCTATCAACTGCCAACGCAAAGCCACGTCACGCTCAAAGTCTTTGACGTGCTGGGCAGAGAAGTGGCAATGCTGGTAAATGGCGTTGAACAGCCGGGATACAAGTCGGTTACGTTTGACGCAAACGGATTGGCACACGGTCTGTATTACTATCGTCTCACGACTGGAAATTTTGTGCAGACGAAGAAATTATTATTAATAAAATGACCTAAGAGATAAATTGTAACCAATAATAAAATAACATCAAAGGAAGGGATTTGTCATGAAAATCATTATTAATGTTTTTTCCATAATCATCTTTTTCGCGATGACAAGCCATATATTTTCGCAAACACAAATTCATAGCACGCTTGGGAGCGTGGATACTGCATGGATGAGAACATACGTCACTGGTCTCTTAGCACAAGATGATGAAGCGTACGACATCGCGGTAGATGATTCTGGAAATACGTACATAACGGGTAATATTTATAACCTCCAAAATGGTCGAGATTTCTGTACAATAAAATATGATCGTCTAGGAAATCAAGTTTGGCTTAACACATACAATGGTCCTGGGAATTTGGATGATGATGCGAGATCAATCGCGATTGACAAATGGAACAATATTATTATTACAGGTGGAAGCTATGGTATAAGTGGCAATTCGCAGTTCTGCACTATCAAATATAACAGTGCAGGAGTCCAGCAATGGGTAAAGCACCACAGTTTTCCATCTACCTCCGGAAGTTATGCGCTAGACATAGCGGTAGATAATTCTGGAAATATTTTTGTAGCGGGTGACGCATTCCCCTTAACCGCTTATTGCGATATTGCGACAATAAAATACAACAGTTCAGGTGATACTGTTTGGACAAGACGATACAATGGACCAGCAAATAAGTCGGATTATTGCCGTAAACTTGCAGTAGATCGTTCCGGCAATGTGTATATCATTGGTTCGAGTACGGGTTCAACAACTAACTATGATTACGTAACAATTAAATATAATAGTGCAGGTGTTCAGCAATGGGCTCCGAGATACAATAATAGTGCAACAAATGGTGACGATCGTCCAAGCGCAGTTGGTGTCGATAGTACCGGGAATGTATATGTCACGGGAGAAACTCCTACCGCATCTGGGTATCCCGACATTGCAACAGTAAAATATAATAGCGCAGGTGCCCAACAGTGGGTAATGATTTATAATGGACCTGCAAATATGCATGATGGTCCATATGATATCGGGTGCGATAAATCGGGAAATGTTTTCGTGACAGGTTATAGTTACTCTGCTTCGAATAGTGTTAATATTTTTACCTTAAAATATAATAGTGCTGGTGTTAAGCAATGGTCTGCACGGGTTGACAGCGGTAGTACTTACACTGCTGTTGCCAAAGCCATCAGCCTTGACACTTTAGGTAATGTTTACATTAGCGGTTGGACTTCAACCTTAAGTACCGGATATGATGTTGCAACCTTTAAATACAATAATGATGGCATCGAACAATTGAGAATTACTTATGATGGGGCGAGTAACAGCGACGAACCATATGCAATGGCTGTCGATGACTCCGGGAATGTTTACGTAGCAGGCTATAGTGAGAATACTACAAAAGATTTTCTAACAATTAAGTACAGTCAGAGCGGTTCTCAAGCATGGGCTTCACTTTATGATGGCCCTGGACTCGCCGATGACGAGGCTGCGGATGTTGCAACTGATGATTCTGGTAATATATATGTGGTTGGAAAAAGCAAAACAATGACTTCTGATTATGATTATCTCTTAGTTAAATACAATAACGTTGGTGTTGTACAATGGACAAAACGATATAACGGTACGGGAAATAGCACCGATGAACCTACAGCAATCATGATCGATCACTCCGGAGATATAATAGTAACCGGAGTGAGTGATGATTCAACTAATCATGAAGATATCACAACAATTAAATATAATGATTCGGGAATTGAACAATGGGTCGCTCGGTACGATGGAACTTGGAACAATGTCGATATACCGTACGCGATGGCAATGGACGATTCTGATAATGTGTATGTGACAGGAACATGCTACAATACTGGCACTTATGATGACATCGTCACTATTAAATATAACAATGCTGGAATTCAACAATGGGCAAAA
>CAYGZC010000192.1:0-13353 GCA_964354225.1 uncultured Chlorobiaceae bacterium
ATGCAGATGCATACCCAGCCAGCTCATGGCTTTAATGTAATCAACAATGGCTATATACTTAAGGGTAGCAATAGCTCGTTACCACCAACGAAATATAATAATATACTTCTAGCGGATATGATAGCATTGAAGCTGAACATCGTGGCGAGCGCAGTAAGGTTTACACCCATCGGATTCGGCGAGCTGATGTACTATGACCAAACAGAGCCAAGTAATCCGTTGAATACTAAGTTAGTTCGTGAGATCGCTCAGATTGGTGACGAGTTAATGATGGGTCAGTATGATCAATCGACCGGGATAAGGATATTTGAATCGGTTGGAGTCTTTGCGAATCTTGCTCGAACCATAGAGAAAATCAACAAGGCGTTTGAAGGCAGAATTGACACTTCTTCATTTGTGGATTCGCTCCGTTATAAAGGTATGAGACCGGTAGTTGATGTGGCATACTTAAGACCTTCGAGTGCTATACCAGTTGTATTGATTCCATTTGATAACACTATATCACAAGAACCATTGGTATATACCTTGAGTCAAAACTATCCCAATCCATTTAACCCAACAACCACGATTCAGTTTAATTTACCTGAAGATGCAATTGTAACATTGAAGATATATAATATGCTCGGACAAGAAGTTCAGACCTTACTGGATCGAGAAAATATGATTGAAGGTATCCAAGAGGTAAAATTTAATGGGCAGAATCTCTCTTCCGGTGTTTACTTTTATCGGATTATCACTAAGTCAGTCGATGAAAATGGAGCGGAACTCAACTCGTTCCAAACTGCGAAAAAGATGATGCTGTTAAAATAATATTCTAATTTAAACTACACTGAATTTAAACCCCAATCGTTATGGTTGGGGTTTTTATTTTACACTCCATAGAGATCTATTCTGCGGTTGCACTCTCACCCTGTTACGGTGTTGACAGTGATGTCAGGTCTTTTGACCTGACATTAACATAATGCGTTGAAGAACTATTTCCCATGTGTCACGGTCTATACCGTGACACTAAACAGAAACTGAGTTTTGCCGTTTTCCGTCATGGAATGGTCCATGACGGCAAGTTTCAAAATTTATACAAATCTCCATTGAGATATTTTAATCCCGAATCGACAATAACCGTTACGATTCGTTTTCCTGTCCCGATAATTCTTGCCCTTTGAATTGCTGCCCACACATTTGCGCCGGATGTGGTTCCCCCAAATATTCCTTCTAATCTTGCAAGTTTTCTTGCAGTTTCATAGGCATCTTCATCCGATACCGCCATTATTTCATCTGCCAAATCCAACCTGCAAATAGACGGCACAAATCCGGCTCCAATTCCTTCTAACTTGTGAGTACCCGATATATCACCGCCTGATAGAGAACGTACCTGTAATGGTTCAATTGGGATACAGCGAATTTTTGGTATTTCTTTTTTCAAAATTTCTGCATTTCCGGAAAAGCATCCGCCCGTCCCGACACCCATTATAAATTCATCGATGTTTTTACCGAGAATATCTATAATTTCTTTTGCCATTGAAACACTCCTTAATATGTTAGATATTTAATTGCTGAAGCCGCTTATTATGAGCCAGGTTGAACATGGATCTTGTTCTTCTTACTGACATGCTTTGGGCCCATCCTCAATAAGATTGATGACTGTTTTCCATGATTGCCTGAGTATTGCTGAACCCATTTCAATTATGTTGGACTGTTGCTGAATTGTTTGCGGATGTAGAAGTTCTTGTCGGAACTTTGGCAAGATGGTCGTAGCATCGTCGATTAATCGAGCACTCCTTCGGCAATGGATTGAAATTGACCGAAAATAGTTAGCGGTTTGACTTTCCGAATCGCTGAAAATCCCTAAGGCTTTATCGATTTCGTCGGCTGCGGCTTTCCATGAGCGGCTAATTGCACCCGAGTAAACAAGCCCGATTGTAAGCTGGTCAATACTTAAAGTAGTCCAAGTAATGCTTTCACGAGGAATGTTTGCATTGGACCACTCACGAGTTGTTTCTAAAAGGAAATTGCGTCGTCCTTCTATGTGGTCTTCCAGTACATCTGTCAAATCATCAAGTACCATGATTCCAGCACAAAAGTGATCTATTCCACTCTCCTCGCGAGGCGTTGGTAATCTGTGCTGATCAAGAAATAAAAGACTTGCGGCACAGAATTTTGCTATAGCAGCTCTTCGAGCTTGTTGGCTGATTACTTCCGAGGGAAAGGAAGTTTTTTCGTGACTTGACAAATCCATTTCATGTAGGCTCCCGATTAACCACTCGCGCTGATATGAATAATAAGCAGCCCAAAGTTGTTGACTATCTCCGAGTACTCTCTTGAACTCATCTAATGATGATGCCAATAGCATTTGAGATAGAACAAGTTCACGTTGTGAAAATTTGCGTGGTTGGTCAATAACGTCGTCTAATAGCAAAGTGTATTCGTATAACAACAACCAAGGAAAGTTCAGCAATTCAATAGTTCGTGGTTTTATAATTAACAAATCGCCCATCATGAATGGGGCATATTCACCTAACATCGGAAGTCCACAAGCCCGTCTCACTCGTTCCTCGTAATGGTTAATCAAGGTTGAGTTAAGAGGTGATGGAAAAGACTGGGCGTGACGATAGAGATCCTGCCGCAGGCTTTTCACTTTAGTTTGGAAGGTTGACAGGAAATCAACGCTGGTAAGATCCACTGTCAACTTGATTGCTAAGTTTTGCATAATTCAAAGCCCTTATATTGTTTTATTATTCATTGATATTCCATCCTCGAACTACATTGAGGTTCTCTTCTTTCGTATGCTTACTAAACATCGAAACGGTAATGAAAGTTACCAAGCTGGCGAGAAAACCAGGGACAAAAGCCGTTTCAGAATTGATAGTAAGAAACACGAGGATGACCCCCGTGCCTACAACGGTGGATGCGAGTGCTCCAAGAGAAGTTGCCTTGGTCCAAAAAAACCCACCAACGATAGGTGGCACCAGTACGAGAAGCATAAACAATGAGTTGACACTTAGAGCTACCAGATCCGGGTATAGGATTGCAACGATCAATCCTAGCATCCCACAAATGAAGGTAGATACTCTCCCTGCAATAAGTAGTTTCTTATCGTTTGCATCATGAGTGATAATCCCTTTGTAGAAATCTTTGGTCAATGTTGCTGACGCTACCATGATAGTCGAATTAACGGTAGATATAAAAACGGCCATAAATCCAGCTATGCCTAAACCTAAGATTCCTGCGGGTAGATATTTTTTCATAAGAAAGAATATAGCTTGATCTCGGTCTACCAAATTAGGATCTACAACGCGAGCTGCCATTCCAAAGAATGCCGACACTATATAGAATGAAATTATGATTATAATCGATAGAAACAAAGCGCGTTGTGCTCCTTTTGCAGTTGCCGATGCATAGACGCGTTGCCATACTTCCATGGTTACAAACACACTTCCGGCACCGAAGATCAATCCTGCCACAAAGAAAGACACTCCACCATACTCAAAAGGATTCAAATACGATTGAGGCAATATCTTAATAGTACCCAATCCGCCGATGTCATTAAGAGTTATAGGGAGTAGTATCAGAAAGATCACAATGAACATTACAATGAAATGGATAAAATCTGTATAAAAATCACTCTTGATTCCGGCGAACGCCGTGTAAATAATCGTGGAAATTGCTGCAAACCACACCACGATCTCAAACTGGACACCAGTCCAAACATGTAAGAGGGTGGTCAAGCCAACAAACTGAGCAGCTGTTAGTAAAACGTATATTAGAAGAATGAGTGCAGATGCCGCGAAGCGACTTTTTCGTGAATACCTTTCTGAGAAGAAATCTCCGATAGTGTGGGCTTGGAACTTGTCCCCGAACCACTTAAGTCGCGGGGCAAACCAAGCTGCAACAAGAACACCGACTATCCCACCGCATGCCGCTGTGAATCCCAAAGAGATTCCGATGTCATAGCCAGAGGCGGCCGTGGCTACAGTAGTCCCTGTGCCAACCCATGTCGAGATTACTGAAAATGTTACTAATAAGAACGGCGCCTTCCTTGATAGAATAAGGAAATCTTCAGCAGTCTCTTTCAAGCCAATATAAATGGCCCATGCAAATAAGGACATGAGGTAGAAAGAAACGATAACAATGTCTACTGGATTCATTGTTTCTTCTCCTCTTTAGGTTTGTCAGTTTTCTGATCATCATTTGAGCTCTTTGCGTGGGTTGCGTATAGAAGAAATATGCCAAATACGGTATGCTGTACGATCATTACATATATAAAACTCGCAGCATCAAATGTCATATAGAAAGTAAGGGTTAGCGCAAATACAAAAACAGCCGATGTCACCTTTATTAAGTGCACGACAATTGTATCCTTACTTGTTCCATCCGCTATTAGTGTGCCCACGAAATAGAAAAGTGATGGTAATAACATAAGAAGAAAGAGAATGAATATTCTAAACATCCAAAGATTTCCGAGCCATCCCCCTGAATATTGTGAAAGATAGAAGGAGTCGATTCCTAGTAATAACGTGATAGATGCGAGTGGATTGACCCAAGTAATATGGTGTCCAGCTAGCTGTGCACTGGTTCTGCCTATGCCTTCAAGGAAGCGCTTCCAATGGAAAAGGTTGAATTTCCCCTCCCTCTTAACAGACTCCGTGCGGTTCTTGAATCCCGCTGTATAAATCTCGACTGCTTTCAGTTCATATACACAACCTACCATAGCCGAGATAAAAAGCTTACTGAATTTTAGCTCTGTCATGACATATAGCATTAGAAGGTTCCAGCAAAAAGAGAGACCAAAGAAGATAGCGAATGCATGCATGCTATTGAGTTGAGCGCCAACCGACTCGCTTCCAATAAATAACTTAATTGTTGCAGCAACCAAAAAGTATATGATTACTATTTCAAAAAATGCCTTCGTTACTATGACCCAAGGCAACCTTCTTCTGTGCTGATCCTCCGTCGGCTTAAAACCGAATGGAATCCATATTCTACTAATCCAGTCAACAAAAAGAAATATGATTATCCCTATTCCAAAATAGTGATACGAGTCAGCGATTCCAACACTCCGCCCTAAGATCACATTGACGGCAGAAGCATACACAAGAGACGTTACCGCTTCAGGGATTCGCTCGCTTGGAAACCATGCATCCTTATTGTTGTTCATTTTTCAACCTATCATTGCAATTGTTTGGAGCCGATTGTAGCACGACTCTAAGTATGTGGAACGTCAAGAAAAACGCAATATTGTTCCCTCCCGAAAACTTTCGGGGCGGGATAAACTGTTTTTATATTTAGCTTATTTAAGCAATTTCTGTAATTCATTTTATATTTAATATTCGTCTTTGCTTTTTAGAAAATCTATAAAACTCCACTCATTTTCTCTAATTTTAAAATCTTGGGGTGCCCGTATATGCCACATCCCCAAATATCCTCTTTCTCGCTCCGCATATTATAGTAAAAATCTTGGAAGATGTCAAGCATTATTTTTATTAAGTAAGAGTCAGTCTGAGCTTCGTTTATCCTGAGTCTACCGAAGGATCGAAGACTGACAAATTTACGAATATTACATCGTCACCCGTCGAGAAGCGTCACCCTTCGATAAACTCAGGGTGCCGTTGACCTTCTTGCCATAGTTGAACTATTTTCGTAACTTCTACACACTATGCACGAGCCAAATAATCAAAAAACTGCCTTAATCATTTCTACACTGTCGTCGTTTACTACTCCATTTATGGTTTCTGCTCTCAATGTGGCACTGCCAACATTGGGAAAAGAATTTTCATTAGATGCAATTGCGTTAAGCTGGGTTGCAACTTCGTACCTTTTGGCTGCGGCGGTTTTCCTTATCCCGTTCGGGAGGATCGGTGATATTCATGGAAGAAAGAAAATTTTTATTTATGGAACTGCTGTCTATTCATTTTTTTCTTTGCTCATTGTGTTTGCGAATTCCGGAAATATTTTAATCGGCTTACGCGGTTTGCAGGGAATCGGTGCGGCAATGGTTTTTGGAACTGGCATGGCAATTCTTTTATCTGTAACACCTCCGGCTAATCGAGGACGAGTATTAGGCATCAACGTTGCCGCTGTTTATTTGGGCTTATCACTCGGACCTTTTTTAGGAGGAATGTTAACGCAATACTTCGGCTGGAGATCTATTTTTTATGTCAATGTTTTATTAGGGATGTTAATCATTGTCTATACAATCTGGAGACTAAAAGGAGAGTGGGCAGAAGCAAAGGGCGATAAGTTCGATCTCGTCGGGTCATCTTTTTTTACTATTGCCATGCTTGCGTTGATGTATGGTTTATCAAGATTACCTCACGCAGAAGGTGTGTGGACTCTCGTCATCGGAATAATTTTTCTTATCATGTTTGTAATTTGGGAAAGCCGCATACAGAATCCCATTTTAGATATCAGATTGTTTACACATAATACGGTGTTCGCAATGTCGAATGCGGCTGCTTTAGTCAACTACAGTGCAACCTCAGCTGTTACATTTCTTCTGAGTTTTTATTTGCAATACGTAAAAGGACTTCCTCCAAGAATGGCTGGTATAGTGTTAGTGTCCCAGCCGATTTTTATGACGCTCATCTCTCCGGTCGCCGGCAGATTATCGGATAAAGTTGAGCCGCGCATTCTCGCATCAATCGGGATGGCATTTACAGTGTTAGGACTTGTTCTCTTCATGACAATTGGGAGTGATTCATCGCTTACATTCATCACGATAAATTTAATCTTACTCGGAATCGGCTTTGGACTATTTTCTTCCCCAAACACAAATGCCGTGATGAGCTCAGTTGGTAAAGAGGTTTATGGAGTTGCCTCTGCTACGCTCGGAACAATGCGGCTAACGGGTCAAATGATGAGTATGGGATTAGTGATGCTGCTATTTTCATTAATTATCGGCAGAGTGCAGATAACACCTGAATATTTTCCGCAGTTCATCCACAGTTTAAGGTTGGCGTTTGGCATATTTGCTTCTCTTTGCTTTGTTGGAATTTTTGCATCACTGGCGAGGGGGAAAGTGCGATGATTAATTATTTTTTTTATTATTGAACTCAACCCCCACCCGAACCCTCCCCCGTCTCTAAAATTAGAGAAGGGGGAGGGCAGGGAGAGGGAAGAGTTTCGCTACTTGATTATTTCAATAATTTTGTTCTTATTAACAACCGTAAATAACAATATTACAAAAACTATCGTTTGGAGCGTTTATGAATAATATCTACAAACTAAACTTTAGCAGGAGGGCAATAAATACCGTTCTTCTTACCACAGTCATTTGCATTCTGATGTTAAGTTGTATATCGATGGCGTCGTCAACCACAAGACCTTATGCCTACGTATCTACTTTATTCGGCTCGAAGGTATTTGTTATCGATCTTTCGTCTAATACTATTATTGATACAATAGATATTTTCACACCAAGTGAGATGGATTATCTGATGAGTGATATACGAATATATAAGAATAAAGCTTTCCTGACCGTCCCGGGTGATATGTTCAATCTAACTAATGAAGTAAAAATTATTGACATTGATTTGAACACTGTTGTCGATTCTATTTCAACCGATAATGCCCCTTCAGGAATTGCAGTGTACAATGGATATGTTTATGTTCTGAACCGCTCCAGTAATACGATACACGAGATAGATCCGGTGACGAATACAATTATCCGAACAATTTCTTATTCGTCAAGCTATCCCAATCCCCCAATCTACCTTGAGATAACAAACGATAAAATATATTTACCATTTCCCGGCTCCGGTGGAAGTGCGGGTGGTGTAGAAGTGCTTGATCTTCTAACAGGATCAAAAGTAAAATCAATCGGATTCGACTCGCTTGATAACTATGGTCCGATTGGAATAAAAAAAGTCGGAGCAAATAAAATATATGTTGGCGGACATCAAGATGTCGGCGTCATAGATGTTGTTACCGATAGTCTCGTCAAGAAAATTCGTATAAAAGACGAGACTGCAGGATTCATTTATGCATTTACAACTTCGGGGAATAAAGTTTACTCTGCCAATTCAGAAGGAACATCCAGTGTGATAGATGCATCTGCCGATACTCTTATAAAGAAAATACTCGTGGGGTATTGCGCATATTGTTCGTATGGTAATCTTGATATTGCCGCTTTAGGTAGTAAGGTTTATATGACTATCCCAGATCAGGGAGTCAAAGTAATCGATGCATTGACAGATGAGTTAGTTGACAGTATTGCAATGCCTGATTATGTTGGTGCTTTTGATATTTTAGATCAAAGGTTCATCGATCTCCTTTCCATCAGTGATGTACCGAACGATCAAGGGAAACAGGTGCAGGTTATTTGGCGGAAGTTCGAGGGTGAAAGTGCTATTAGTAATCCGGTTAAACAATATGGAGTATGGAGGATGGATGATTCACCGGTTTCAAAATCGATTTCTACCTTTAACTCCTTTGACGAACTTGCAAATTCATTCAAAGAAATAAAAGCAGGCAATAGGTTTAAGGTTGCCGGGGAGGTGTGGACTTTTGTTGGGTGGTCACCTGTATCCGGTTTGGAAAAATATTCATTGGTAGTTCCAACGCTATTCGATTCGACAATTGCTTCAGGGATGTATTTGTCGAAATTCAAAGTGTCAGGTCATTCATCTGATTTTACATTACAAGTTTGGTCAAATGTTGATAGCGGATATTCTATTGATAATCTTGTACCCCATGCACCGCTCGCTTTTAGTGCCAAGGTTGTACCATTAACAGTACAGCTATTATGGGAGCCGCCATCCGATCCTGATGTAAACTATTATGCAATCTATCGCGGTACAACTCCAGATTTTGATTATGAGAATACTCCGCCGATTGCAACTACAACAGAAACATTCTATAATGATTCTAATTTAGGTGGTGGGTCGCTATTTTACTATGTCCTGCGCGCTTTCGATTTTTCAGGTAACAAAGGAAAGATCTCAAGTCTTTTTGTAGAATGGTTAGATGTTAAAGATAATAAAGCGCTTCCTATTGAATTTGCCCTGCACCAAAATTATCCAAATCCTTTCAATCCGAACACCGTAATTAGGTACGCGTTGCCTGTTGAGAGTAAGATTACAATCAGAGTTTACAACTTACTCGGACAGATGATAGCAACTCTTACTGATGGTGTAGAACACGCGGGCTACGGATCGATTGAATGGAATCCAGAAAATATCACAAGCGGTTTATACTACTATCGTTTTGATGCGGTGAGTGTAAATGATCCGAGTAATAACTTTTCGCAAATACGGAGAATGGTATTTGTGAGATAAGTACAACCACCAATGCATTTAATGAAAAACCCCGACTACTACAGTTGGGGTTTTTTGTTTTTAGATATTGATATTCGCTGTATTTACTATTTCTTCAAAACAAATTTTACTATCTCTGTTATCCGTGCTAAATGATGATCGTCGTGCTCGGCAGTGAATAAAAATGAATCCATCATCCGCATGGGTGTTTTCAGCCGGGGATGAAGAGCAGTTCTAAAGACAATCTTCTTATCGACATTCTCAAGCATAGCTACTGTTTTTCCGCGAACAGTACGAAACGATGCGAGAAGTTCTGAGATCGGTTTCGCGTTGTGGTTTGCGTTGTGTGTCTTTGTATTTTGTAAATCTGCGGGACGTAATTCCTCTTTACCGTTTATGAAGTCTTCCAATCTGCCTTGCCAAATGGGTTCTAAGTCGATGAAGTGACCGATGTTCTCGGCTATCGACCACGTTCCCTCAAGCTTAATTGTTAAGATATGCGGCAGCAATAGCTTAATATTTTCTTCAAGCCGTGCGGGCGTTCCCCTGAGCCGCTCAACGATTGAAGGGAAAATATTTTGTGTCGAGCTAAAATCGAATTTTCGTTCGAACCATTTGATTTGGTGCATTAACGTGTAGTGCAGTGTTTGTTCATCCACCAATACGTATTATCTCAGCTCGAATTTCATCAACCACTTCCTTGTTTTGAATGACTTTATTTTTCCCTTCTTTCATTGAAACGACGTAAAAGACTTTGCCACCAAACTTTTCTGAAAACTTCTTATGTGTTGCTGCTTGCTGATTACGTTCCTTGAATATTTCTGGGATATGAGAAACACCACCTGCGGGTTTAATTTGGAGTCCAATGTATTTCTCTCCAACTTTAATGAAGAAGTCGACGTTGAAGAGTCTGTCCCACTCATCAGGTGCTGGCTCAATCTTTACACCAAGGAGGCCTTGAAGCTGACCATAGACCGTGCGAATCTCGGTTGTGTAACCATCATACGTACGGTCGATGACTAATTGAAGGACATAGTGGATGCAATCTTCCTCAGTGACTTCTTCAACCTCTGAAACAATAACCTCAGTTATCTTGACGTACAGCTTCCTGCCGAATTCTTCGATGTGTTGCTTGTTTCTGACATTCTTGAAATAGTAGTCTCTCCAATCTTCAAGACTTTTGGGTGCACATTTACGTATTGCTTCGGAAACAGCGCCAACATTTCTCTTGAAGTTGAGTTGGAATCGGTTGGTTGCGCTATTGAGGATCCACTCTTTAGGCATTCATATTAATCATAATATTTTGGAATTTTTTTCGGTAAATAAAATCTCGTTTGATATCAATGGAAACAAACCCACTTTTAATGAGGTGAGCATTAAGAAAAGTCTTATTCTTCAGGTACACATACGATAGAAGGTTGCCAGAATCATCGTATTTCACTTTGTCAAATTTTAAGAACACTTTTTGACCCTTCGTTTTATCACTAAGAAATGCTATAGCTTGTTCACGATGTAATGGTTCCTCTTCAACACCAATCAAACGGACAGAAAGCCCGTTACTAAGTTTAAGTATTTCGGGACTGACGACCTCTTTAACAATATAAAGTTCTATTCTTTCTCCGTTATCGCCATTCTCGATTTTCGAGCCAAACTTCAACTGGCGTGGGTCAATCTTCTTATCTAGTTTATGTGGATCAGAGAATTTGTAGGGTAACGAATCAATGAGCTTGGAGAAATCTTCATAGGATGGTTTCTGATCGATGAATTCATAGGTGGCATCACCGAAAATATCGCGCTCAGTTACTTTGAGCTTATTCTTGATAATAGGAACAAACTTATTATTGATTTCATAACCTATTGAGTTCCTGCTGAGCTTCTTCGCGGCAAGCGATGTCGTTCCGCTTCCAAGAAACGGATCAAGAATAGTATCACCGACAAACGAAAACATCCGTATAAGTCGGCGTGGTAGCTCTTCTGGAAACATTGCTAGATGTTTGTCTTGTTTATCGCCACTGAAATTCCAATGCCCAGCAAAGTAAGTATTCCATTCTTCAGTTGTGAGCTTAGAGAGCTCCTTTGCCTCATTGCTAACCTTCGGCGGATCACCTAACTTTTTGAAGATCAGAATGAACTCATAATCGATTTTGAGGATACCGTTCCGTGGATAGGGAAATGATCCCATTATTGTTGCGCCACCGGTCGTATTCATTGTAGTAACTTTTTGCCAGATAATGGCACCCATATAATCCATTCCGATAGCTTCGCAGAACTTAGTTATTTCGGTTCTGATTGGAATGACTTTGTAGCGACCATAATATACGGATCGTGCAAACTGGTCACCGATATTGATGCAAAGACGGCAACCTGGTTGAAGAACTCGGAAGCATTCGCTCCAAACAAGATTAAGGTTGTTTATATAGCTTTCGTAGGAATCGTGGAAACCCAACTGGTTCTCATCTCCATAATCTTTGAGTTGCCAGTATGGTGGAGAAGTTATCACCAGATGGACAGACTCATCGGTAAGTTCGCTCATTCTCCGTGAGTCGTTAATGATTATTTTATGATGTGTAGCCATAATCCGATTCAAATATACAAAAAATCAAAGTAATATGCTAGTATTTTACCTTTTATCCTTCTATTGAAAAAGTATATAAAAGAGGAATTACGTTTTTATCTTTGAATTACCTAATCTCATCTGCTCGTGTTTCAAATTCCGCGTTATTATTTTATCAGCATCATTTTCCGTTCAGCGAAATAATTTCTCTGGGAATTTTTAGCTGAGAGTCGATAAAAATATACACCACTCGCAAGATTCTCGGCGTTCCATAATTGCGCATAACGTCCTACCGTTTTCGTTCCCTCAAATAACGTTTGTATCTCTCTTCCGGTAACGTCATATATTTTCAATGTAATATAACTTTCATGAGGTACATCATACTCGATGGTTGTGGATGGATTGAAAGGATTTGGATAGCACTGTTTCAAACTAAATTCTTGTGGCAGTGCATGCATTTCCTGCTGTACCGCAGTCACACCTCCATTTGTAGTGTGGAGTATAACTCCGCCAGCACCGACAATCCAGCCCTCATTCTTATCTATGAAAAATATATCCTGAAATGTTGCGGAAGACTGTAATGGAGTGCTCTGAGCCAGCCATGATTCCCCTTGGTCGGTCGATAGCAGTATCGTATTATTTGATCCCACTACATACGCGATTGAATCGCTGTGTAACGATACCCTGAAAAGAATTTCGTCACCTCTTCGTATGTTTTTCCAGCTTGTTCCTCCGTCAACCGATTTTTGAATTACACCGTGGTCGCCAATAGCCAATCCAATTTCAGAATTAAAAAATCGGATACCGTTAAAACCTGTATCCGCCGGACTGATACCGCTCGCTTGTTGATTCCACCAAGTACCGCCATTGGTTGTTTTTAAAATCACCCCATGCATACCAGTTGCCCATCCAGTCATCTCATCAATGAAATCTACTCCCACCATCCTCCCAGCAAAACCGATAACTTGCGGCGAATAAAGATTGCCATTCATCACTGACATGACCGATAAATTATTGAAGTTTCTCCCGCCCCCAAACCATCCTTTCGAACCGCTCTTTGAAAGAATCAAATCATAATAGTGAATCATATAATAATTTCCATCATTCATATATTGCCAGGAAGCACCACCATCGCTCGTTGTGAGTATTGTGTTGCCATCACCAACAATATAACCATGCAGCGAATCTATGAATGCAACCTTGTTTACATTCGAGGAGGCGGGAGAGGGAATGAGAACAGTCCAATTTGTGCCACCGTTCGTAGTATGAATGATAGTTCCGTATTGACCAACTGCCCAACCATTGCTTGGTGATGTAAAGTATACACCATGTAGGTTCACAGTAACCGGTGAGCTTTGTAAATTCCACTGACACTCGACAGTACAAATGTAGAGTAAGATAACGCTCAAAAGAAATATCGATTTTTTCATATCATTTGTCTCATTACGATTTTGTATCTATGGCTATGGTTTATACCCGATTTAACTCTGCCAAGAAGTTAAAGAATAATTTCAACAGTGGCAATATACCATCCTCATACTATTATTT
>CAYGZC010000193.1:0-29743 GCA_964354225.1 uncultured Chlorobiaceae bacterium
TATAATCTAAAACGATTACATTCGGCATTGGAGTATAGACCACCGATTGAATTTGAAAATGATTTTTTTAATTCACATAATGTTAACAACTGTTTCACCTTAACTCATGAATCTACTGTCTCAATTTAGGGGTTCACTCCATTGGCTATCGAAAATAATATATTGAAGGATGTTGAAAAGAAAAAAAGTTATGACTAAAGTTTTTAACAAAGCATCTCTCCGTGAAAGACGAAAAGCACTGCGGCATTTGATGCCAGATGCTGAAGTAATCATGTGGTCAAGGTTGAATAGACGACAAATGCAAGGTCACAAATTTAGAAGACAATATAGTGTTGGCTCGTATGTTTTGGATTTTTATTGTCCGGAATTAAAATTGGCAATCGAGATTGATGGTGATACACATTTTAGGAATGGCGCTAATGAGTACGACAAGGAGCGGCAAGAGGAAATCGAACAGTATGGTATTAAGTTTCTGCGTTTTATGAATACTGAAGTCTATCATAATCTCAATGGAGTATTGCAGACGATACATGAAACTACTGAAGAAATAGAGAAAGAAAAGAATAAAAAAAGCGGTGTGGTTTCGACCCCCTCTAAAGGTGCTGGCTTGGAAAGGAGAAGCCGGAGGTGATTATGAAGAAAATAATTAAGCTGGAGGAAGATATTGCCACGAGCGTGCGACAATTACAATCAATGCTGAAGCCATGAAAAGAAAATCAGGTGTCAAATATCTCGCTTCGGGTGTCGATGAGTTTCAGCCGGGTTCCGACGGGAAGGTGCTTCGTAATAAATTGGGTATTACTTCTAAAAAAGAGATGAACGACTTAGAGATCGTCGAGTATCAAAAAGCAGCAATCAGGTTAGCAAGTGCATACACGAAAGACCATAGGATAACAGAGAACGACATCAAGAAAATCCACAAGATAATTTTTGGACGGTTGTATAATCGGGCAGGAACGTATCGGAATGTAGAGCTTTCCAAAGATGAATTCGTGTTTGCCAGAGCGAAATTTATCGGTGAATTGATGAAACAGTTTTCAAAAGAAGTTCTTGAGTCGTTAACGCCGCCTAAGGTCAAAACTGATAAAGAGCTGGCAATACTTCTTGCAAAAATTCACGTGGAATTTATCTTGATTCATCCCTTCCGGGAGGGGAACGGGAGAACGATACGCTTGCTTTTGCACCTCATGACACAGCAAGCAGGATATAAAGGAATGGATTTCAGTTTTATAGATGAAAAAGGAAAAACGTTCGACCAGTTCGTTCATTCAATTCATGCAGGGATGAAAGGCGACTATGAACCGATGGCGAGAATAATGAGAAGGGCGATTACTTGATTAGCTTCGATGGTTACGGGTTGAAGACGTTAATTGCTTCCGAAGCTTTGATGACGGACGAATGCCTTCGATGCGTGACGAAGAGAGTGCAAACCGAGTTGCGATTTCTTCTCGTTTCTTCCGGTCACGGAGATGTTTGTTTGTACTATTGAGAGATTTATGATTCATGACAGTTATAATATAACCAATTTGACTATAAAACTCAATGCGAAGATGATGGAGAAAGAGATTTCGGATTTTGGATTGTTGGAGCGAAGCGGAAATCCCGCACGCAGTGCGGGACGGATTGAATGAAAAAAAGATTTGAAATACGTACAATCAGAGAAGCCTTTGATGTTGAAACAGGTGCAACGCCATCAACTGCTGTTCCTGAATATTGGGAAGGAGGTAACATAAAATAGATCACACCATTTGATCTAGGAAAACTCAAATCTCGATTCATCTCTCAAACATCGAGAAGCATCACACAGAAAGGGTTAGAAAACTCCTCTGCGACTCTTGTTCCCGCTGGCTCTGTAATTATTTCGACTCGGGCACCGATTGGGTACCTTGCTGTCTTGACTGAACCGATGGCATTCAATCAAGGATGCAAAGCCCTCCTGCCAAAGAATGGCAACGCGTTTGAACCGCTATATGTATACTATCAACTCCAGACAAAAGTAGAAGAGATGAACCGTCTCGGAAGCGGTTCAACGTTCAAAGAAATATCAAAAGAGAAACTTGAAAGTATACAGATCCAAGTTCCCCCGCTTACAATCCAAAAGCAAATCGTGGCGATACTTGAGAAAGCCGATGAAGCGCGTGAGAAGCGCCGGCAGGCAAACAAACTCACCGAGCAATTCTTGCAGTCGGCGTTTTTGGAAATGTTTGGCGACCCGGTGACGAATACGAAGGGGTGGAAGACAATAAGCCTCGGCGATGTAACTGAGACGATAACGAAAGGTGAAACTCCACTTTGGAAAGGCGATTCTTATCAGGAAACCGGTATCCTCTTCGTTCGCAGTGAGAACGTTCTGACGGGAAAACTAGACCTCAGTAAGAAGACCTTTATCTCACCGATAGTACATGAGCGAATGAAAAGATCACAAGTGAAGAAAAATGATGTGTTGTTGAACATCGTCGGCGCTTCTATCGGTAGAAGTGCGGTGTTCAATGAGGAGTGCGAGGCAAACATCAATCAAGCGATTTCAATCATTCGACCGAAGTCAGAACTCACCCCTGGCTATCTCAGTTTTCTGCTTAACTCTGTACGGATGCAACGAAGGTTTAAGGAATTGCAGGCTGGCGTTGCAAGAGACAACTTAAATCTTGGTCAACTCAGAGATTTGGTGATACCTCTGCCTCCACGATCTGATCAACAGAAGTTTGCCGTCATGGTCGAGAAAGTCGAGTCATTGCGGGCGAAGCAGCGTGAGTCGGAAAAAGAGTTGGAGAATTTGTTTGGGAGTCTTATGCAAAAAGCATTTAAAGGGGAGCTGGTATTATATAGAGTATAAAAATTGGAATTTTCATCGAAATTTCTTACATTTCAAACAATTAAATATGTTCCCCATCGAGGTAAATATCCTGCAAATTTGATACTGTTTTGGCATAAACGCTAACATAAGTATTTATATCGTCAACCGTACGGCGAAGTTTTTCATCTAATGAATTTAAGCTTCGTTGTATCGTCTTTTAACAATAGCAAGAAGTAATATTATCAACAATCATCGAGTGAAAAATGACAGACATTAAATTACTCAACGAAAAAATTCAGCGCGAGAGTGCCTTCGTAGATATGCTTCAAATGGAAGTAAGCAAAGTTATCATAGGGCAAAAATATATGGTCGAGCGGCTGCTTATCGGACTTATCTCAAATGGTCACGTGCTGTTAGAAGGCGTGCCGGGACTTGCGAAAACACTTTCCATCAAAACACTTGCGGCTTCAATCGAGGCGAAGTTCCAGCGTATACAGTTTACACCCGATCTTCTTCCGGCAGACGTGATCGGAACGATGATCTTCAATCAGAAGAATGGTGAGTTCACGGTACGTAAAGGTCCTATCTTTGCAAATTTTATTCTTGCAGATGAAATCAACCGCGCTCCCGCAAAAGTGCAGAGCGCACTTCTTGAGGCAATGCAAGAGCGGCAAATAACTATCGGTGAAAATACACACAAGCTTGATGAGCCGTTCCTCGTGCTTGCAACACAGAACCCAATCGAGCAGGAGGGAACGTATCCGCTTCCCGAGGCGCAGGTGGATCGTTTCATGCTGAAGATAAAAATTGATTATCCCAACAGAGATGAAGAGCGTTTAATCATGCGACAAAATTTAACTGATTCCCAGCCGCAAGTGAAATCGGTTGTGAATCCGGCAGATATTTTGAAAGCACGCTCGGTGGTTCAAGAAGTTTATATGGATGAAAAGATCGAAAAATATATACTCGATATCGTATTTGCAACCCGCAAGCCGAAAGATTATAAACTTGATAAACTTACAAACCTGATCAACTACGGTGCATCGCCGCGTGCGAGTATCTACCTTGCACTTGGCGCGAAAGCATTTGCTTTCATCAAGCGGCGCGGGTATGTAATTCCGGAAGATGTACGCGCGGTATGTCATGATGTTTTACGGCATAGGATCGCCGTGACTTATGAAGCAGAAGCAGAAAATGTAACATCTGAAAATATTGTGGATGATATTCTCAATACGATTGAAGTCCCATAATCCATTGCATGGAAACCTCTGAGCTCATAAAAAAAGTAAGAAAGATCGAGATTCGCACAAAAGGTTTGGTAAACCAAATCTTTTCCGGTGAGTACCACAGCGTATTTAAAGGACGCGGTATGGCATTCAGCGAGGTACGTGAGTATCAATTTGGCGACGACATTCGGACAATTGACTGGAATGTCTCTGCTCGTTTCAATCATCCATACGTGAAGATATACGAAGAAGAGCGCGAGCTGACGGTGATGCTACTGGTTGATGTCAGTGGTTCGGGCGAGTTTGGAACTGTACAGCAAATGAAGAAAGATGTTGCCGCAGAACTATGTGCAGTGCTTGCTTTCTCTGCACTTCAGAACAATGATAAAGTCGGTGTAATTTTTTTTAGTGATATTATAGAGAAATTCATTCCGCCCAAAAAAGGTCGAACACATATACTAAGAATTGTTAGAGAACTTTTGGATTTCCAACCGACACATCGAAAAACAAGTTTGACCGAAGGTTTAAGGTATTTGACAAGTGCAATCAAGAAGCGAAGTATTGCTTTTTTGATTTCGGATTTCCTTGATGAAGGATATAACGATGCATTGAAAATCGCTGCTCGGAAACATGATCTTATTGGTGTTCGGTTGTTTGATCCAAGAGAATCTGAGCTTACCCAAGTCGGACTTATGCGTGTGATTGATGCAGAAACAGGTGAGGCGGTGTGGGTTGATACATCTGATCGAAGAGTGATGGATCGCTATGCTCGCTGGTGGAAAGATCGGCAGGAACAAAGAACGAAATCGCTTCGCCGATGCGGTGTGGATGGAATAGATATCCGTATAGATCAATCGTATATCAATCCGCTAATGAATTTCTTTAGAGCAAGAGAGAAAAGATGGTGAGCACGAGATTGCGGATTGCCGTCATCGTTGGATCCATTTTCTTTTTCACCTTGTCCATGGTTGGTCAAGATGTGCATGTGACAGCAAAAGTCGATTCCAACCACATCCTTATCGGGGATTGGTTCCAACTTCACATTGAAGTTCAACATCCGAAAGATGTAACCGTTATTCTTCCAATATTTCCTGATACGGTAGGGGGATTTGAAGTTGTAAAGCGTGACCAACCAACAGTTAAACAAACCGATCAATTAGCGTTAGAGTCGCTCACGTTGATGATGACGTCGTTCGATTCGGGTATGCACATTATTCCTTCAATACCAATTCAATATTCAAGAATCGGTGATACAATGAAGTATCTTGTTGAAACATCGCCGATTCCCATGATGGTTGGTGGAATCACAGTAGACACAACACAAGACATTAAAGATGTAAAGCCGCCGCTATCTGTCTCAATCACATTTGCCGATGTATTACCATATCTGCTTGTGGTTGCAGGCATTGCGGGTATCGTATGGCTTATACGATACATCATTCGAAAACGTAAGCGGGGTGAACCGTTAATCCCCGAAGAACCACCGCGTCCCGCGCATGAGGTTGCTCTCGAAGCTTTAAGATCACTTGAGTCAGAAAAACTCTGGCAGCGTGGAAAGATCAAGGATTATCATTCGCAGTTAACCGATATCATTCGAACTTACATCGAACGAAGATTTAATATTCTGGCAATGGAATCAACATCGGATGAAATTCTGTGCGCATTGGTAAATGGAATCATTTTAAAAGAGATGAAAGAGAGTTTGAAAGAAATTTTAATTCGTGCCGATCTCGTGAAGTTTGCGAAATTTCTCCCTTTGGCTGAAGAGAACGATACGAGTCTTGCGCTTGCTTATAAGTTTGTAGAATCGACCTGGAAAAAAGAACCAGAACCGGAAGTTGAACAGCCAATTGAAGAGGTGAAAGCATGACGTTTGCCAATCCGGAATATTTTATCCTGCTCATCTTTATGCCCCTGATGATTTTCTGGTATTGGAAGAAACAAAAACAACAGCTGGTTGAGTTGCAGGTCTCAACGGTTCAGGTGTTTCATTCTGTTCCGAGGAGCTGGCGGCAAAGATTCAGGCATCTTCTCTTTGTGTTTAGAGTATTTGCGTTAGTACTCCTGACGATAGCACTTGCCAGACCTCAATCGACATTGAGGGGTGAAAATGTATCGACTGAGGGAATCGACATCGTTCTGGTAAACGATATCTCCGGAAGTATGCTCGCGGAAGATTTCCGACCGAACCGTATTGAAGCTGCAAAGAAAGTTGCAATGGATTTCATTGATGGACGGCCAACTGATAGAATTGGACTGGTAATTTTCTCCGGTGAGAGTTTTACACAGTGTCCACTCACACTCGATCATGGAGTTGTTAAAAATCTTCTTTCCGAAATTAAAAGTGGAATGATAGAAGATGGAACTGCTATTGGGATGGGGCTTGCAACAGCGGTAAGTAGATTAAAAGATAGCAAAGCAAAAAGTCGAGTAATCGTTCTTCTAACCGATGGTATCAACAATCGTGGTTTTATCGATCCTATGACTGCAGCAGGAATTGCGCAACAATTTGGTATACGGGTTTATACAATCGGTGTTGGTACAATTGGGATGGCACCGTACCCGGTACAAACGCCATTCGGAACGCAGTATCAGAACGTTCCGGTGGAGATTGATGAACAGTTATTACAAAAAATTGCAGATCAAACCGGCGGTAAATATTATCGTGCTACTGACAATAAAAAATTGAGGGCAATCTACGATGAGATAGATCGTCTTGAAAAAACAAAGATTGAAGTAACCCAATTTCGCCGACACAAGGAAGAGTTTTATACTGCGGCAATGTTTGCCGGATTATTTTTATTATTGGAATTAATTTTTTCACAAACTATTTTTAGGAAGATACCGTAAACCCTTTTCCTCACCGAGTAGGAGGGGTTAAGGGGAAAAAAAGTTATGATTCGTTTCGCACATACTGAATATTTATACGCGTTAACACTCTTACCGGTGCTGCTTATCCTTTTCTGGTGGGCATTACAAATGCGCAAGCGTGGATTATCACGCTTTGGTAATCCATTGCTGCTTGAGATGCTTATGCCCTCGGTCAGTCGATACAAGCGGATGACGAAATTCTTTGTTGCATTCAGTGCTTTGGCAATATTGATTCTTGGCGCTGCTAATCCACAGATCGGAACGAAGATGGAAGAAGTGAAACGTGAAGGTGTTGATATCATTATTGCGCTTGACGTTTCCAACAGTATGAAAGCGGAAGACATTAAACCGGATCGGCTTGAAAGTGCTAAACAAGAAATTTTACACATGATCGATAAATTTCAAAATGACCGGCTTGGATTGATTGTATTTGCGGGAGATAGTTACTTGCAGCTCCCGCTGACAACCGATTATTCTGCAGCTCGTCTCATTCTCAGTACAGTTGATGTTGATGTTGTTCCGATTCCCGGAACTGCAATCGGCTCGGCTATTAAGCTTGCGATGAAATCATTCGCTGCTGGAGAGAAGAAACATAAAGTCATCATCATTATCTCTGATGGTGAGAATCACGAAGATGATGCAATTGCTGCGGCGAAGGATGCAAATACCGAAGGCGTCATTATTCATACCATCGGAATGGGTTCACCCGATGGTGTGCCGATTCCGATCTATGAGGGGAATACTCAGACGGGGTACAAAAAAGATGAAAGCGGGAATACAGTTTTAACTAAACTTGATGAACAAGGGATGCGGCAAATCGCCGAAGCAGGCGGCGGAATTTATATCAGGGCAACGAATCAACAGGATGAAATGGATGCGGTCTTTAAAGAGATTCAAGCGATGGAGAAGAAAGAGTTCGGCGCAAAAGTTTTTACTGAATATGAAGATCGATTCCAGTATTTTCTTACTGTAGCTATTTTATTGCTGATACTTGAGTTTTTTATCTCAGAACGAAAAAATCGCTGGATGGCAAAATGGAATTTCTTCAAAGAACGAAGATGAAAACATTTCTTACATTATTCATAACTTTTATCTGGTTAAATCAGGTTGATGCCCAATCGGAGCGCTCATTGATACGCGAGGGAAATCAGATGTATAAAAAAGATAAATACTCGGATGCGGAAGTAAGCTACCGCAAAGCACTTGAGAAAAACAAAGAACTGAAGCAAGGTGCTTTCAACTTGGGTGACGCACTGTACAAGCAGGAGAGGTACGGTGAAGCAGCGGAACAATATCGTATAGCAGCTCAAAATCATAAAGATCCAGAAACGAAAGCACAGGCACTTCATAATCTTGGAAATGCGCTGGTAAAAGAACAAAAATTTCCAGAAAGCATCACAGCATATAAAGATGCACTGAAGTTAAATTCTAAAGATGTCGACACAAAATACAATCTTGAATATGCCAAGCGGATGCTTCGACAGCAACAACAGCAGCAGAAACAGGATCAAAAGAAAGACCAAAAGCAAGATCAAAAGAAACAAGATCAGCAACAACAACAGCAAGATCAGCAGAAACAGGAACAGCAAAAGCAGCAAGAGAAACAACAACAACAAGTCCAACAAAAAAAGCAGCAAATATCAAAAGAAGATGCAGAACGAATTCTTGAAGCTTTAAAGAACGAAGAGAAAGATGTGCAAAAGAAATTGAAGAAGAAAGTACCGGCTAGAATACGGGTAGAAAAAGACTGGTAATTTTAGATTTTAGATTTTGGATTAACTCCAAAGAATAAATAACCATGACAACCGACAAATGATAAATTTTAAGCATAAAAAAAAGATCGGATTAATTTTTCTACTCCTTTTCTCGGTTGTTATAGTTGCGGATGCTCAGGATGCAACCTTCACAACGTCTGTAGATCGGAACAGGGTTGCGATAGGAGAACAGTTTGAGATTACTTTTACATTAAACGGGTCGGGCAGTGGAAGTAATTTCCGTCCGCCTTCATTCAATGATTTCCTTACACTATCCGGTCCGAATCAATCTACAAACATGCAGTTCATCAACGGCGCAATGTCAGCATCGGTTACGTATAGTTATGTTCTTCAGCCACGAGCGGAAGGAAAATTTGTAATTCCGCCCGCATTTATAAACCATGGCGGAAAACAATTGCAAACACAACCGATCACTATCGAAGTAACAAAAGGTGCACCGCAGCAAAAACAGCAATCGAAACAGTCCCAGCAAGAATCAGATATCGGAAAGCAAATTGGAGACAATCTTTTTCTCAAAGTCATTGTCGATAAAGCTCGTGTCTATCAAGGCGAACAAATCACTGCAACATATAAAATTTACACGAGAGTAAACGTTATCAATTACAGTATGACGAAAGTTCCATCTCTAACGGGATTCTGGAGCGAAGAGCTTGATGTACCCAAACAGGTTCAGCTTTCTACGGAAGTAGTAAATGGCAAGCAATATCGTGTTGGAATCCTTAAGAAAGCAGCACTCTTCCCGCAGCGAAGCGGCACACTCACAATCGATCAGATGGAAGTTGAATGTGTGGTTCAAGTGCAATCCCGCCGCCGCTCTAATGATTTATTCGATCAGTTTTTCGGTAATGTTACAAATGTAAACTATAAGGTTAACAATCAGCCACTGAATATTTCGGTTCTGCCTCTCCTGACTACTGATGTACCGGAAGGATTTGTTGGTGCAGTTGGTAAATTTTCGATGGAAGCTTGGCTCGATAAACGTCAGACAAAAACCAATGAACCTGTAACGCTTAAAGTGAAAATCTCAGGCAGAGGAAATTTAAAACTCCTCGAAGCACCTATCATTAACGTAACGTCAGACATTGAGAAATATGATCCGAAGATTTCCGATAATGTCACAAAACAAGATGATCAAATTGCCGGTAGTCGGACATTCGAATATTTGTTGATTCCGAGGCATCCTGGAGATCAGAAAATTTCATCGGTACAATTTGCTTTCTTTGATATTGAGAAGAAGAGTTTTGTAACCCTAAGTAGTTCGGAATTTATTTTGAACGTTGAGAAGGGCTCTGAGACTGCACCAACATATGCGGTCGGTATTAGTAAAGAAGACGTAAAACTGCTCGGTGAAGATATTCGCTTCATTAAGAGCGAGACGATATCATTGCGTCGCGAAGGAGATACGTTTAGCGGCTCGCCGATGTTCTTCGTTTTATCGATCACTCCAGTTATAGCATTTGTCGGATTTATCTTCTATGCAAAGCGGCGTGAAAAACTACAAGGGAATCTTATACTGGTCAGAAATCGCAAGGCACGCAAACTGGCTCACCGCCGATTGGCTGAAGCGAAAAATTTTTTGGATACGAAAAAGAAAGAAGAATTTTACACAGAGATTTCTCGTGCACTCTGGGGATATGTCACCGATAAGTTAGGCATTCCTCCATCCGATTTATCGGTTGATTTTGTACGCACAACTCTCGAAAGCCGCAGCGTTCCAATAGAAGTGATAAATAAACTCACATCAACAATCGAGGTATGTGAGTTCGCACGCTTTGCTCCGGCAACAGATGTTGTGCAAATGGATCAAGCGTACCAGGAAACAGTTGAGTTGATCTCGACGATTGAGGAAAAATTGTGATGAGAAAATTTTGGATAATAGTCACCTTGTTTATCTGTGAGCTTGCAATTGCACAGGAAGCGGCTATTCAATTCGAGCAGGCAAATCAACTCTACCGCAGCGGCGAATATCAAAAAGCTATCCAGATGTTCGAACAAGTTATCAAAAATGGATACGAGAGTCCGGCGCTATATTATAATCTCGGTAATGCATATTTCAAACTAAACAGTCTTCCGGCTTCGATCCTGAACTTCGAGCGTGCAAAGCGTCTTTCGCCAAACGATGATGATATCAACTATAATCTTCGGCTGGCTAATTTAAGAGTAATAGATAAAATCGAACCGATTCCACGCCTCTTTATTATAAACTGGTGGAAATCATTTGTTAATATGTTTTCCTCAAGCGGATGGTCGTGGGTAGCTATCATCTTTCTTTGGGTTGCGGCGATCTGTGGGGCGTTCATCTTCGTTCTCCGGGGTGTGACCTTTCAGCGGTTGCTATTTGTCGGAACAGTTATTGCCCTCTTGATCGTTGTGCTGTCATCTATCAGTATGTTCCAGCGTTATCAGATTGAGCAGAAAGAGCAATGGGCTGTGGTGTTCTCGCAAACAGTGTCTGTTAAAAGTGCACCGGATGTACAGAGTACTGATTTATTTGTACTTCATGAAGGATTGAAGGTTGAGTTCCTTGACGCTGTTGGTGAATGGAGAAAAATCCGTTTGGCTGATGGGAAAATCGGCTGGTTAATGGTTGAAGTCGTCCAGGTTATCTGATCTTTGGTTTTTTCTAAAATATTTTTTAAATTCATTAAAGTTTGTTTTCTCAAATAAGGAATATCTGCTTACCAATTTGATACAAGTTTAAAACTTGTTTATTTATTAGTTCAGTATAGAATACTGGAAAATGTAATCCCTAAAAAATCATTCATTTTGTTGACTTTAGAGGGTCAATTTCGTAACTTAATTCCGTGATCTTTCATACGATTAATTAAAGTTCGATGTTTAGAAATGGTGAAATCCAAGGTGTCGTCATACGACCATTGAAAAGGTGCTCCGATCATCGGGGGTGGCTGATAGAACTCTATCGTGAAGATGAGCTTGAGCCGGAATTTCTTCCAGTGATGAGCTATATTTCGATGACAAATCCCGGCGTTGTGAGAGGTCCCCATGAACATGTTGAACAAGCGGATCTGTTTGGATTTCTTGGACCATCTAACTTCAAAGTATATCTTTGGGATAATAGAAAAGGCTCGTCGACATACATGAATAAAAAAATTATTATTGTTGGTGAATCGGAGCCGGCATCTATCCTAGTGCCGCCCGGTGTCGTTCATGCTTATAAAAATATTGGTGAAACGGTTGGAATGGTTACGAATAATCCAAACCGACTTTTTGCTGGTAAAGGACGGAAAGAATCGGTTGATGAAATCCGCCATGAAAACGATACAAGCACGATATATCAACTAGATTAAATTTTCACAAATGACAAATAACAAATGACACTCTTAGTAACAGGCGGCTGCGGATTTATCGGAAGTAATTTTGTAAAGTACATGCTTGATGTGCATCAGGATTATACCGTTGTTAATCTGGATAAGCTTACGTATGCGGGTAACTTAGAAAATTTAGAAGATATCACAAACAATCCTCGTCATCAATTTGTCAGAGGAGATATATGTAATCGAGCAGATGTTGAATCATGTGTCCGTGATTATAAAGTTGATATTATAATTAATTTTGCCGCCGAATCGCACGTCGATCGCAGCATTATGGGTCCTGCCATATTTATCGAAACCAACGTCGGTGGAACTAATGTTCTGCTGGATGTTGCGAAGGAATATAAAGTTGAGCGGTTCATTCAAATTTCAACGGACGAAGTCTATGGCTCATTAGCAGCGACAGGTAAGTTTATCGAGTCAACACATCTTCATCCAAATAGTCCATACTCTGCATCGAAAGCTTCGGCAGATTTACTGGCGTTAGCTTATTATCATACTTTCGGATTACCAGTTGTTATCACGCGTTGTTCAAATAACTATGGACCGTATCAGTTCCCGGAGAAACTAATTCCATTGATGATAGCAAACGCAATAGATAACAAACCGCTGCCGGTTTATGGGGATGGTTTAAACGTCAGGGATTGGCTTTTTGTAAAAGACCATTGTGCGGCCATCGATGTCGTTATGCAGAGAGGGAAGGTCGGTGAAGTTTACAATATTGGTGGGAATAATGAATGGAAAAACATAGATATTGTTCGTTTATTGCTTAAGAACTTGGAGAAACCGGAAAGTCTAATTAAATTTGTGAAAGACCGTTTAGGTCACGACCGCCGCTACGCAATCGATGCTTCAAAGATAGAAAGAGAATTTGGTTGGAAACCGAGTATGACATTTGAAGAAGGATTAAAAACAACAATCGAATGGTATTTGAAACATGAATCCTGGTGGCGACGAATCATTAGCGGAGAATATCAGCACTATTATCAGAAAATGTATGGAAATCGTTAACCGATCAGCAACGTTAATTTCAGAGACAACCGTATTGAATTTGACTCGAGTAATTATAAAACTCTGTTCAATCATCATACTTGTGTACGGTTTTGTGTTCGCACAAGAAAAACAGAGGATGGAAGAACTTGATGTTTCGCCATTGGAGAAAAAAGGATTGAATGTTGTACAACAACAGGGCATTCCACTTGAATCCACTATCAATCCTGAAAAATATTTTGTAGGTCCATCTGATTTGATTGCAGTAAATATCTGGATGAGTCCACCAATTAATTTTACACTGACTGTCTCACCGGAAGGAACATTGATAATCCCGACAATAGGAGAAGTACAGATCGCTGATCTGACTTTGGCGAAAGCGAAAGAAAAAATTTTATCGGAGGCAAGAAAGAAATACCTCACAGCTGATATTACTGCAACACTTGTTAAGCCAAGGCCTATAATCGTGACGGTTACCGGTAGTGTTTTGAAACCGGGTTTGTACACGTTAAATGCTGTAGACCGAGTACATCGAGCGATAGAAGAAGCTAATAAACCGTCCCAAGCTCCACCGGAAATGTCGATGCGTAATATCGTTCTCAAACATAAAGATGGTTCAATTGATAGAGTTGATCTTGTGAAATTCTTGGCGACAAAGGATGATCGGTGGAATCCTTACCTCCGTGAAGGTGATATCGTGATCGCACCCCGAAAGAATCAGCTTAAGAATGTTATCGGTATTTATGGTGAAGTCAATTCTCCCGGACGTTATGAATTTGTTGAAGGTGATAGTCTACACGATATATTCCAAATCGGTATGGGATTTACACGTTTAGCACTAATGGATAGTGTTGAGTTTAGTCGCTTGAATATTGATGGAACAATTCTACATTCCGAGATTATTGATGTCACTAAAATATTAGATGGTACCCAACCCGACTTCAAGCTGGAGCCGGGCGATCGCATCGTAGTAAAAGCTAAAAAGGAATTACGTGAGGATTATCGAGTCTATATTTCTGGTGAAGTCTTGAATCCGGGAACATATCCCATCACGAAAAATCGCACCAAACTTTCTGAGGTTATCAATCAAGCAGGCGGATTTACCGAGTATGCTTCTTTGAAATCGGCAGAATTAAATCGCCGCTCTGTTCAACCATCTGAAGTTGAAATAGAGCGGCTCCTCAGCTCCCGGGGTGGTGTGTCGGCCGAGGATAGCTTAGATTATTATCTCGAAACAGAACTGAGACTTCGTAAAGAGATTGTCAATGTTGATTTCGAAAAATTGTTTTTGAAGAACGATTCACTACAGGACGTAATTTTACAAAGTGAAGATTATATTTTTGTCCCTTCCGTTAAAAAGACGATTTATGTTTTTGGTCAGGTAGTATCACCGGGCCACATCCCGTTCGTTGAGGGACGAAATGCTGATTATTATGTGAAAAAAGCCGGAGGTTTTACCGAGAGAGCGAGGGAAGGCGATATGAAAATTATTAAAGGGAAAAATAAGCAGTGGCTCGCTCCTGACGAAACGACCATCGAGGATGGGGATTATGTGTGGATACCCAAAGATCCTGAGCGACCATTCTCATATTATATGACAATAGCGAGCCAGACGGCAACTGTTCTGAGTGTTATCATAGGTATCGCCGTTATCATTGTTCAGGTGACTAAGTAGTTCAAATCGCATAATTCTTAAATTAAAGAGGAACAGAAATTCATGGCTAATAATAAAGAAGAAGCAATTTCTGAACAGAAGGGAGTAAGCTTTTTGGATTACATAAATGTTGTTTGGAGATGGGGAAAATTTATCGCAATCAACACACTGGTTATAGCTGTGTGTGCAATTATCATCAGTTTGGTTCTTCCGAAGTGGTATAAAGCCACTGCCTCTATACTTTCACCGAAGGATCAAGGACTATTGAATTTCTTTGGTGGTGCCAATTCTGTCATCCGGGGATTGTCTTCGCTTCCAAAGATTGGTGGTTTTGGCCAAAATCCAGGAGCTTTCAATTATTTTGCTATTTTGAAAAGCCGATCAGCAATGGAATCTGTAGTCAAGGAATTTAACCTTATGCAGGTATATGGAATTGATAATGGCTCAATGGAGGATGCAATAAAAGTTCTGAATGGGAATGTCGCATTCGAATTTCAAGACGATGATTACATTACAATCGATATTTATGATAAAGACCCAAACCGTGCCGCTGCAATTGCTAATTATTTCGTCGATATCCTGAACACGATGAGTATCAATCTTGCCACCAGGGAAGCAAAAAATAATCGTGAGTTTATTGAACGTCGGTTGGATAGCACAAGGGAAAATCTCCGAAAAGCAGAAGACGCGCTTGCAAAATTTCAGGAGCGAAAAGGAATCATGATGACTCCTGAACAAACATCAACGATTTCTGCTATTGCAGATTTGTTTGCTCTGAAAGCGAAAAAAGAAATCGAAATTGCCATTCTTGAGAGAACGGTAACACAAAGCAATGAAGTCCTAAATCAACTCAAATTGGAATTGAGCGAGCTTGACAAGAAATTGGCAACTTTTCCTCAAGCGGGCGTCGAATCGTTTCGCTTATACCGTGATATGGCAACTGAACAAAAAATCTTAGAAGTTCTTATCCCTCTTTATGAACAAGCAAAAATCAACGAACAAAAAGATGTACCAGTTTTGCTTGTCCTTGATAAAGCTATTCCACCAGAGCGAAAAGCCAAACCACAGCGGTTATTAATTGTTTTGTCATCAACCACACTCTTCTTTTTCTTTTCGATCCTTCTCGCGTTCACGATGCAAGCTATTCTACGTAGGAAGGAAGCACTGAAAACTTTCGAAAAGAAAATACAGCAATACACCATTAAAATTGCTTCGATCTACCGCATTGATTTGACCAGATGAATGATTTTTCTGCTCAACAATCAGGTGTGAGTTTATCGAATAATCAGAAGCCGATTTCTCGTTTGCTTTTCCGTAATACTTTTTACAACCTGTTCACACAGGTATCACTGTTAGTTGTTGCGCTCTGGAGCTTGCCAATAATAGTTCGGGGATTGACCAACGAGCGTTTCGGTTTGCTCTCGTTAGTTTGGGCAATTATTGGTTATTTCACTCTTCTTGATTTTGGCATCAGCAGGGCTAACACAAAGTTCCTCTCAGAAGCTTTAGCGTTAAACGATAAAGTGCAAACCAGAAAGCTTATTTGGACTTCACTTTTCATTACAGGGATTTTGGGAATTGCCAGTGCCATTATCATAATTCTGATAACACCATTTTTGATTAGCAGTATATTTAAAATCGACTTATCACTGGTTGAGGAGGCAAAATCGGCCTTAGTTCTGTCGGCGTTTAGTATTCCGTTTATGTTGATCTTCGGAAGCCTCAAAGGTTTTCAGATGGCACTTCAGCGATTCGAAATTGTCAATATATTTCAGGGAATAATGGGTGCTGTGCAGTGGGTAGGATCAGTCGTGTTGATATGGATGGGGTATGGACTCCAATCAATAATCCTGTTGACGGTCGGCATCAGAATTCTTCTTACACTTGTAGCAATTGTTATTTTACCCCGCCTTATCCCACATATTTATGACAGTGTTCACCTTTGGGATAGCAATGTATTGAAAAAACTTTTTTCGTTTGGTAGTTGGTTGACAATATCACAAGTGATAAGTCCATTGTTCCTATATGTCGATCGATTTTTTATAGGAACATTTCTATCGTTGACGGCAGTAGCGTATTATTCTGTTCCGCAAGAAGCCTTGAGCCGACTTCTGATAATACCGATGAGTTTGACTTCAACGTTGTTTCCAGCTCTCAGTGAACAATCGATTTTGCCGACAGAAGCAAGTAGAGCAAATACAATGTATTCTCGTTCAATGAAGTATTTATTCTTGTTGATTTTACCTCTGGTCGTTATCTTCATTGCTTATGCTTCAGATATCCTTACGCTCTGGGTGGGTAAAGATTATGCGATGAATAGCGTGGTAATATTCCAAATACTTTCATTTGGATTTTTATTTAATGCGCTCGCTCAAATTCCCATTACCGCGCTTCATGCTTTCAACCGTCCTGATCTTACTGCGAAATTTCATCTAATCGAATTTCCTTTGATGATTATTCTAAATCTTATTTTGATTCCGCGGATAGGTATTATGGGGGCAGCCATTGCATGGAGCTTTCGTGTGATTCTTGATGCGTTTCTTCTTTTTTTTGCATCCCGTCGCTATGTGAAAATAATTAATACAAGAAATCAAAATGGTAAAACCCATCACTGGACATTGCCTATCGGTATTTTTACGATCATTGTATCGATAGTATTGTCTTTTCTGTATGGTAATCAATTAAAGATTCCACTAACTATTTTATTCACTGTACTATACGGATTAAGCATCTGGTTTTATGTTTTTGATAGCGATGATCGGAATTATTTTCTCCAAATCAGATCGAAATTATTTAATTGAAAAACAAACATGTGGATGTTCCTAATATTAATATCTGGTATTATTTTTATCCTTCTGGGCAGATGGATATTCGGTAAATGGTTCAACCATGTGAGTCTCTATGCGGGTATATGGAGCGGATCACTAGCACTTTTTGAACTGCGGCTTATCAATTACTATCCTTTAGAGTCAGAGACTTGGATTATTATTCTTACAGGTTGGCTTGCATTTCTACTTGGATCAGTTACTGTGGTCATTGCTAAGCTTGCTCTTGGCAAATCCGATATAAATTCGTTGTCTCAATTAGCGGTTACTACCAACTTGATCGAAAGAGAGCAACATCTTCTTGAGAAAATTTTGTGGGTGTTAAACATTATTACTTTATTCGCAGCTTTACATTCTTGGTATCTTCTGATTAATAAATTTGGCAGCATTTCTGGAGTGTTTGTTTATGGCTCTCTTCTTTATTCGTTTCGCGTGTCTGAAGGATTACCCGGTAGTATCCCTTATATCAGCTCTCTTTCTTTGACAGCAACGCTTCTTGCAGGTGTGTACACTACACTTGTTGGAAGAGTGAAGTTGATCGCTATTCTTCCCATTTTTATTGTTGTTATTATTGACCTTTCAAGTATGGGAAGGGCACTTATGGTGATGGCGGCAATTCTCTTTTGCACCGGTTATTTTCTTATGCCTCATCCCAAGCGTATGTTACAAATAAAGACTTCAGTCTCGAAATATAAAAGGTTTGTATCGGTGCTAGTAGCTATTGCTTTGCTTATTGGTGGTGGTGAACTTGTAAGAAGTACGCGGCACGTAAATGAGGATTTTCAAGCTGCTAATCGTACTCTTCAGCAATTGCAAGGTGCGAGCTTCATAACGCCTTCTATTTATTTGTACCTAACTGTTCATCACGGTGTGCTCAATCAATATTTAAAACAAAACAGTGAACACGCACCTGTTGGTAGTAATACCTTTGCTTCGGTGTTTAGAATTTTAGAAAAGTTTGGTTTTAATACGCATGTTAATACATATCAGATTCCATACAATACTCCGATCGGGGCTAATACAGGTACATACCTACGTGAGCTTCATGCTGATTTTGGATTAATTGGGATCTTGGTAATACCATATCTTATCGGTTTGAGCATGTCTTTCCTTTGGTATAGGTTAAGGGAGAAGAAAAAATATGTTGATCTGGCTCTCATGGGATATCTACAAGTTGTTGTAGGGATGAGTCTTTTCTACATTGCAACTAGAGCGGGCTATTTGCTTGTATATCTTATTGGGTCTCTTGTAATGGGCATGATTCTTGATCGTTTATCATCGAATAATAAGTCACTCAACTCATGGTAAAGAAATTTATGATTTATTCAAGTTATTCCCACATATTCTTGTTATATGCTGGTGTCAATATTATATAGAGAGGAAGTAAGTAATGGATCTCTCCATTATCATTGTCAATACAAATGAGAGGCATGTATTGAAGCCCTGCTTGCAATCCGTGTTTGCGCAGACAAAAGGTATAGACTTTGAAGTCATCGTGGTTGACAATGCATCTACAGATGGCACTCTGGAGGTGTTAGCAAATGAATTTCCTCAAGTTAAGGTAATACCAAATAAAGAGAATCTGGGTTTTGCCGGTGCAAACAATAGAGGCATCAAAGAAGCGTCTGGTAAATATGTTCTCTTGCTGAATCCAGACACGGAAGTGCTCAATGGTGCAATTCAAAAAACAGTTGAGTTCATGAATGAACATCCTCGTGCAGGAATCGCGGGATGCAAATTGATTTTTCCAAACGGAAAATTACAGGCGAGTATTCGCTCATTTCCCACAGTATGGAATCTCTTTGTGGAAGCAACATTTCTTTACAAGTTGTTTTCAAGAACTAAACTATTTGGGAAGTATTATTTTTCGTACTTTGATTATGCTACAGATATACAAGTTGATTGGGTTTCTGGGGCATATTTCTTAATTAGGCGGGAGACGATAGATAAAATCGGTATATTAGATGAGCAATTCTACCTATATACTGAAGAGACCGATTATTGCTATCGAGCAAAGCAGGCTGGTTTTGAAGTCTGGTTTATCCCACATGGTGAGGTTATACATTATTGGGGAGGTATGAGTGCGATCAACAAGCGAGTTGCTGTCTGGATGCAACGGAGTCAATTATTGTTTTACCAAAAACATTACCACAGCTATAAAAGATATTTGTTCATTACTATGAAGTATTTTAACCTGACAATTCGTTTTATCTGCTATCTTCTTGGAGGAATATTATTAATGAATAAGAATCTTATTACCAAATCGCAGTACGCTGGTTATGCGATCTATAGACTTCTAACAGCTCGTTGGAAATATATTCATGGCTATAGTGGTAAAGTAACTCCATGGGAACCATATTGAACTCGGATATGTAATTCTTGAAGTAGCAAAAGATGAGTGTGGAAATTCACAATACGAGATTCAAAACTAATGAATAGTGAATGCTTAAAGACCGTAATATAATAATTTTTGGTGATGATTGGGACCGTCATCCATCGACCATACAGCATATTACACGTATTCTTGCGAAGTCAAATCGGATTCTCTGGGTGAGTTCGCTCGGGTTGCGAAAACCTCGCTTAAAAGTTTATGATGTAAAACGGATTGTAGAAAAAATTGGAAAGATGTTGGTTCAACCAACGAGACAAACACCCGCAGTCCCGGTCATTGAAATTCATCCATTAATATTTCCATTTTATGATTTCAAAGTAATACGGATTATTAATGCGTTTATTCTTAGGACACAAATTCAACGAAAAATGAAAAAGCTCAATTTTTCTAATGTCATTCTCCTTATCTCAACACCGCTTGTTGCAGATCTCGTCGGGAAATTCGGGGAAGTATCGAGCTATTATCTTTGTTTCGACGATTACAGTCGCTTCAACGGTGTGTACCGATCGATTCCTTCTATGGAAAAGAAAGTGCTCGATCAGGTTAATGGCTGTTTTTCTATATCTGATGATCTATTACAGAGTCGACTATGTAAATCTGGTGAGAATCATTATCTTCCACAGGGAGTTGACGATGAACATTTCAGCTCGATAGCGATAGAAATTCCCAGACAAATAGAAAACATTAAGAAGCCAATTATTGGTTATTTTGGACTAATCTCAAACTGGGTTGACGTTGATTTAGTTCGAGAATGTGCAAAAACTTATCCCTCAATATCATTCGTTCTGATTGGTAAAGCAAATATTGATTTATCAACATATTTGGATGTACATAATATGTTCTTACTTGGTGAAGTACCATATGAACAACTTCCAGCGTATGCACAGAGATTCGATGGAGGGATCGTTCCATTTATTGTTAATGAATTGACAAAAGCGGCGAATCCTATTAAGATATTAGAATATCTGGCTGTGGGGCTACCTGTCGTTTCAACAAATCTTCCTGAGGCAAGAAAATTTGGCGACTGTGTTCTCGTTGCTGGAGATAATAAAGAATTTGTGCTTCTCATAAAGGTAGCACTCGAAAAGAATAGTTCGAACGAGAAGCGAGAAAGGCAAGTGAAAGCACGCCAGTATTCATGGACTGCCGTGTGTGAATCATTATCTCAGAGGATACAACAAATTGAAAAGAAAAACATTGGAAAAATAGATTAAGAGCCCGTTTGTTTCCATCAAATCAAAATAGCATAACTATAACCCCTAAGTTACACATTCTCTATGTCGGTTTGAAGAACGATTATGGTAATCCTGCACTTGGTCGCAGTTTTGAGTATGTAAATTTTTTTGATACATTAAATCGATCAGGGAACTACAAAGTCGATATGTTCCTTATTGATGAAGTTATGCGTGAAGTTGGTCGGGAGAAGATGAATATTCAACTTCTGCACACAATCGAGCGCATTAAGCCGCATTGCTGTTTTTTTGTTTTATTCACCGATGAAATTAAAAAAGAGACGATTCGGGAAATTACCGAGAAATCTGGTAGTATAACGTTCAATTGGTTTGGCGACGATCATTGGAGATTTAATAACTATTCTCGTTTTTGGGCTCCATTATTCCATTGGGTTTCAACCACCGATAGCGCATCCGTCGAGAAGTACTTGGAGATTGGATATCAAAATATCATCAAGACACAATGGGGTTTCAATCATCATCTGTACCGGCATTTCGATATTCCCGTTGATCGATGGGTTACATTCGTTGGACAAGTGCATTCACAAAGACGGAAAATCATTTATCAATTAAAACAGCGTGGTGTTGTCATTGAATGCTGGGGGAGGGGCTGGAAGAACGGTCGGTTATCTCAGGATGAGATGATTAGGATGTACTCTCGAAGCAAAATCAACCTGAATTTCACTGAAAGTTCAATTGCTTTGCGATGGAAACCAATTATCAAGGTGTTCCTTAACCGTCGTGCGGATGATTCTCTTCATCTTAATTCTCCAACGACGATGGTTCAGAATACTATTGCATTGACAAGCCGACGCAGATCCCAGATAAAAGCGCGGAATTTTGAAATTCCCGGCTCCGGAGGTTTTCTCCTTACACAATATGCCGATGATCTTGAAAAATATTTTGTTCCCGGTAAAGAAATTGCCATTTTTTCAAATGCTGACGATCTTAAAGAAAAAATACAATATTACTTAAAACATGAAAAAGAACGCGAAGACATACGGTTGGCGGGATACCGACGAGCACTACGTGAACACACATTTGAACAAAGATTCCGAGAGATATTTCAAGCAATGGGATTGGGGTCTGACCTATGTATGAGTGATTCATCTAAAAGGGGAATGACGTGATGATTTTTGAATTGCTATTCTGGATCTCTCTGGGAATTGTTCTATATACGTATGGAATTTATCCGCTTCTTGTCTTTATACTTTCTAAGTTTGTAAAGCGAGGTCACGAAGAGATGAGAGATAATAAATTGCCGACAGTTTCCATGGTTATTTCGCTTTATAATGAAGAGAATATTTTACCGGAGAAAATAAAAAATATTTGCTCTCTCGATTATCCCAAAGGTAAAATTGAACTTCTTTTCGGTTCCGATGGGTCAAATGATCGCACGAATTCAATTCTCTCGGAAGCAAAAGTACCGAATATAAAAACAATGGTCTTTCAGTATCGCCGGGGGAAAGCGAATATCCTGAATGATCTCATCCCCCAAGCAACAGGAGAAATAATTGTGTTTTCCGATGCAAATACAATGTATGATCCGGACGTTTTGCGCAAACTTGTTTTGCATTTTCAAGATTCTTCTGTCGGCGGTGTCTGCGGTGAACTACATCTTCATATCAATAAACAATCTGTTGGAGAGATTGGTGAAATATCATACTGGCAATATGAAAGCTTTTTAAAGCGTATGGAAAGTAAATATAGGACACTGCTCGGTGCCACGGGTGGAGTGTATGCAATACGAAAATCACTCTTTAAACCTTTGCCTATTTCAAAAGCAATCGTTGACGATTTTTTGATTCCTATGGAAATTATTCGTCGTGGATATCGCGTCGCTTATGAACCGGAAGCAAAGGCATATGAAGAATCAGTTGGATCGGTGCGGGGTGAATTCAAACGAAAGGTAAGAATTGGGGCGTCAAATTTTAACGGAATAAAAGAATTTGCTGATTTGTTACATCCGAAATATGGTTTTGTCTCTTTCGGATTGTGGTCACATAAAATAATTCGATGGTTTGCTCCATTCTTTTTGTTGATAATATTGTTATGTACAACGATTCTCATGACAGAATCAGCGTTTTATAGCGGATTGTTTTTGTTAGAGATGCTATTTCTTACGCTAGGAATAATTAGTTTTATTTTTGAAACACGAAAAATCAGTTTAGGTTTTTTCGGATTTCCATACTATTTTATTGCCATGAATTTGGCCCTTTTTATCGGATTTTTTAAATCTCTTTTTGGTAAACAGCGGTCCACATGGACGGTGATTCGATAAGATTAGAATATGACTGAAAAAGCTCGATCAATATTTATCGATATAATAACAATATGCTTAGGATGGTCGATTTACTATATGTTTCGCATTCGCAGCGGCTGGCTCTCGTATTCCATGGAGCCCGAGTTCTGGGCGCCTGTGGTTGCGATATGCATTTACTGGCTGGTTGTATTTTTTCTGTTTGGTTTGTATCGTCCGTGGTACGCGAAGTCGCGCTTCGATGAGTTTGCCACTATATTCAAAGCAACAACATTTGGTGTTTTAGTACTCTTTTTTGCAATTTTTGTCGACGACCGCGGTGTCGGGTCGCCTATCCATTCACGTCTTCTGATTACTTTTTATTGGATACTTATAGTTCTTTTCGTTGGTGCGGGAAGATTTATACTGCATACATTCCAGCGCCGTATTCTCCTTGCAGGGATTGGCCTTCATACAACTATAATCGTCGGTTGGTCTCAGAAAGCGAGAGAACTTTATGACGAAGTAAAATCATTTCCAGCACTCGGTTACAAGATTATCGGATTTGTGCCTGTAGCGGAATTAAGTCAGCCGGAAAATTATCAAGAGGTACCAGTAATAGGGTCGATCCAAGAATTATCTAACATCATTGCCCAGCACAATGTTGAAGATGTGTTGATCGCGCTTGATTCCACAGAACACGATCGGTTGCTATATGTCATTACTTCCTGCAATTCAAACAAGGTGAGTCTGAAAATTATTCCCGACCTTTACGACATTATCAGCGGACAAGCACGCACAAATCAAATTTATGGTTTTCCGCTTATTGAAATCATGCCCGAGCTGATGCAACCATGGGAATACGCAGTAAAACGAGCTATCGATATTGTTTTCTCGTTTGTAGTTCTATTTGTTGGATTGCCAATCTGGCTTCTTGTTGCAATAGCAATTAAACTTGACTCCAAAGGTTCCATCTTTTACATGCAAGAGCGGGTTGGGAAAGACGAGAAACATTTTCATATCATCAAGTTTCGGTCGATGGATGAAGAAGCCGAACGTCATTCAGGACCGGTATGGGCGAATAAAAAAGATCCGCGGATTACGCGTGTAGGAAAAATCATCAGGAAGCTCCGCATCGATGAAATACCCCAATTGATTAACGTACTCGATGGTAAGATGAGTTTAGTTGGTCCAAGACCTGAGCGCCCGTTTTTCGTCGAACAACTCTCACAGGAAATTCCACTCTATAAACGCCGACTTAAAGTACGTCCCGGTATCACCGGTTGGGCACAAGTAAAACACAAGTACGATGAGAGCATTGAGGATGTCCGGAAAAAAGTGCAATACGATTTATCTTACATCGAAAATATGTCATTGCGAATGGATCTGAAAATTCTTCTGAATACAATTGCAGTTGTATTGAAAGGGGAGGGGCACTGATGGATTATCGATTTTCGATTTTAGATTTTGGATTTGTTGCGAGATCAACGATATTGTTATGGTTGATGGTTATTTCGATGATCAGTGTTTCGGTAGCTCAGATTGAAAATGTTCCCGTGAATAACCAAGTGTACGACTTTTTAAACCGCATGGGTGTAAAGGGAATTCTTCCGCTCTATAGTAATACAATGATTCCACTTCCTCGAAAGCAAGTGGCTGAACTTATTCAATCCGTTGATCAACAGCGTGAAAAACTTAATAAACCGGAAATCCAATTTCTCCTCAAATTCAAACAAGAGTTCATGCATGAAATCGATCCCTTGAAAGAAGATGTCGATGTTTTTTTTCGTGATGGCTCGTTAAACTATTTTTACTTCGACAAAGAAAAATATCTCTATGCTTACTCGGATTCATCTGTTTCTGCATATGTTGAATTCATCGGAACTTTTGAACATCGAAGGATCACAGGTGATACTTATGGAAACACAGATGCTTCTTTGGAGGAACACGGCGGGCGAATTCGCGGAACAATAAAACATCGGGTCGGATATTATTTGCGGGCAACTAATGGTACATTATTCGGAGATAAAAACTTTGCGCTGTCGGATACGCGGTTGAAAGGGAATGTCAAATTCAAAGACTTGGATTCGCCTTACTTCGATTTTACCGAAGCATATCTGCGTGCAGATTTCGATTGGTTCAATGTTCAGTTCGGTAGGGAATATACGCTGATCGGTACGGGGTACTCGGATCGGTTATTGTTGTCGGATAATGCACCGGTCTTGGATTTTATAAAATTGGATTTTCAATATAAGTCGGTTCGCTTCGCATCCATTCACGGTGTACTTGTTGATACCTCTGCTTCCCTCTCGCGATTTGAAAACAAGTATTTTGCGTTACACCGCGTACAGTTTTCTTTATTCGACCGTCTAAATATTGGTGTGTCTGAAATGATTATCTATCAACGCAGTGCGCTCGATTTTGCATACTTAAATCCAATCAATTTTTACAAATCCTCCGAGCATTCCTTGCGCGACAGAGATAATGCATTCCTTAATTTTGATTTAGAGTTTTTCCCCATTCATAATTACAAATTCTACGGCACGTGGCTCGTTGATGATATTGATTTTAAAAAGATAGGTACCGGTTGGTGGGGCAACGAGTTCGGCTGGCAATGTGGAATGTATATTTCCAATGTTACCGGTTGCTCTAACCTCGATGCAGTCGTTGAATACACTCGGATTGAGCCATATGTTTACAGCAATCGGCTAAGTGGGAATTCTTATTCCAATAACAATATAGGATTGGGTCATCATCTTGAACCGAATTCAGATGAATGGTTTATTCAATTAAGATACTATCCATACTCGAAACTCCGGTTTTGGGGAACATACGCAGGTACACAACACGGTGAAAATATTTTATCTAATGGAAAGATAATAAATGTAGGCGGCGATATTCTCACCGGTCATAGAGAGGGTGATTCGGAGAAGGCGGCATTTCTTGACGGTAATCGTGTCCATACCGACCGGCTTCAAATCGGTACTTCGTACGAACCGTTTACAAATTTCTTTATATTGGGAGTCTACGAAATTCGTCAAACAAAGAAATATACGTTAAGCGAAAAAAATCTCGACCACTGCGCTTCACTCAAATTTCATATTGAATATTAACTTAGTTCGATCAAAATAATGTGAATCTTCATGCAAAAAACTTTAGTAGTAACCCCGACATATAACGAAGCGGAAAACATAGAAATATTTATTGAGCAGGTGCTAAGTAAAGGGCCTGACATTGAGGTGCTGGTTGTTGATGACAATTCACCTGATGGAACAGGCAGCATTGTCGAGAGGTTAAAAGCTCAAAATCCCCGCATTCATCTTATCAGTAGAGCGAAAAAGATGGGTTTAGGAACAGCGTATGTTGAAGGATTTCGGTATGCTATCGCAAACAAGTTTGATTACATCTTCGAAATGGATGCGGATTTCTCTCACAATCCCGAAGAAATTCCTAATTTCTTAAAGAAAATCGAATCGTACGACTTAGTAATCGGGTCGCGGTACACTAATGGAGTTCGTGTAATTAACTGGCCCATTCGCCGCTTGATCTTAAGTTATGGCGCGAACGTTTACACTCGCATCATCACCGGAATGCCGGTTAAAGATGCAACGGGCGGCTTCAAATGTTTTCGGCGGAAAGTGCTAGAAGCTATCGATCTCGATAAGATACATTCGAACGGTTATGCTTTCCAAATCGAAATGAATTTTAAGACATGGAGTAAAGGTTTCAAGCTGTGCGAACATCCTATCATCTTCGTAGAACGCCAGTCAGGGGTTTCTAAAATGTCCAAGAAAATTGTGTACGAAGCGGTGTTCATGGTTTGGAAATTAAAGTATCATAAGATAATCGGTAAACTTTAAATAAATCCAATGGTGGTTTCTGTCATCATAGTGAATTACAATGTGCGGGCATTCCTTGAGAATGCGCTTCTCTCTATCCAGAAGGCAATGACAATGGTTGAGGGAGAAATCATCGTTGTTGATAATGCTTCTGATGATGGAAGTGTTGAGATGGTTAAGCAGAAATTTCCCGGTGTGAAACTTATAATTAACGAGCGAAACCTCGGTTTTGCAGCAGCAAACAATATTGCCATTCGGGAATCACAAGGAAGTTACATCTTATTACTCAATCCTGATTCAGTTCTGCAGGAAGATACACTAAAGATAATGATAAATTTTCTCGATCAACGTCAAGATGTTGGTCTTGCTGGTTGTAAAATTTTAAATCCGGATGGGACATTGCAGCTTGCCTGCCGGCGAAGTTTTCCAACACCATGGGTGGCATTCACAAAGATTACCGGTTTGAGCACACTCTTTCCAACAACAGCATTTTTTGGAAAATACAATCTTGCATATCTTGATCCGGATAAAACGTATGAAGTCGATGCCGTAAGCGGCTCGTTTATGTTCGTTCGGCGAAAGGTTATTGATATTGTCGGTGGTTTGGATGAACAGTTCTTTATGTACGGTGAAGATCTTGATTGGTGCTACCGCATCAAGCAAGCTGGCTGGAAAATTTATTATGTGCACGAAACAAAAGTCATTCACTACAAAGGTGAAAGTGTTCGCCGCAGCGATATTGATGAAATAAAACTTTTTTATGAGGCAATGCGTGTCTTTGTTAAAAAACATTTTTCACGAGGATTTTTTTCTGATTTCATTCTTAGTTTAGGTATTGGAGTGCGCGAGTGGATCGCGTTTATTGGTAAAATTTCAAAGCCCCTTCGCGCCGTTATTTTAGATTTCATATTGGTAGATATTTCACTTCTCCTAAGTGAATATATTTGGTTTGGGAAGTTCTTCCGTTTTCCTGCCTACGGATATCCTGTAATTCTTGCTGTCCCGGCATTAATCATTATAGGATCAATGTACTTTTTTGGTGTGTACACAAAGCGGAAACTATCGGTAACACACACAAGCAGTTCGATAATATTCGGGTATATCATTCTCTCGGCGCTTACGTTTTTCTTCAAACAATATGGCTTCAGTCGGATGGTTATTGTTATCTCAGGAGTTATGAATTTATTTTTCCTTCCCGGCTGGAGATTAATAACGAGGGCGATCCTTCGCTCACCCGAGCATCGGAAGCGCAGCTTATTTGGTAGAAGAACGATAATAGTTGGTGTTGAGAAAGCAGGGCAAGAGCTGTTATGCAAGCTGCGCTCCCGCGTTGATGATGGCTACGAAGTTGTTGGATTTGTTGATGGTACACGGAAACGCATCGGGGAGAAAGTGTTAGGAGTTGAAATTCTCGGAAGTATTGATAATATTGGAAAGGTAATTGAAGAAAATAAAGCATCAGAAGTGATTTTTTCAACGGATATTTTGTCGTACACTAATATTTTATCTGTCATCGGACGAAGCAGAAATCGAAGTGTCAACTTTCGGCTTGTTCCGAGTAGTATGGAAGTCATCATCGGTAAAACACACATCGATGAACTGGATGATATACCACTCGTCGATATTGATTACAACATCAATCATCCTGTGAACCGCTTCTTTAAAAGATTGTTCGATATCGGATCTTCATTGGTAATGCTGATTACTATTTATCCGTTGATTCTAATTCGAAAGAAATCGGGAAAAGTATTAAGTCAATTTGGTAACAGTATAATGTTGCTGCCCAGAGTTCTGAGTGGTGAGCTGAGTATGGTTGGTCCGCCAGAATGTTCTTCGATATCCTCGGATAATGGTGCATCCCCGACTTCGATGTATTGCGGAAAGTTCGGTCTGGCAGGTCTTGTACAACTTAATTACCGTGACGACTTAACGCTTAAGGAAATTGAAAAATATAACCTCTACTACGCCAAGAATCGATCACTAATTCTTGATGCAGAAATTCTTTTAAAGACGTTTATATTGTTCATGAAGAGCGAGAACACTTATGGCAAAAGCAGTACTAGAATTTGAGAAGCCGATCATCGAGCTTGAAAAGAAAATCGAAGAGATGCGGAAGTATTCCGAATCACTCGATATCGCCGATGAAGTAAAAACACTCGAAGAGAAAGTTAATCAATTACGGAAGTCGGTCTATGAAGGTTTGACACGCTGGCAGAAGGTTCAGCTTGCCCGCCATCCCGATCGTCCATATACACTTGATTATATTTCCATGATGACAACAGATTTCATTGAGCTTCATGGTGATCGTTCGTTTCGGGATGACAAAGCGGTTGTTGGCGGCTTTGCAATGCTTGAAAATGAGCCGGTGATGATTATCGGTCAGCAAAAAGGTCGAGACACGAAGTCGAATGTCTACCGTAATTTTGGTATGATGAATCCGGAAGGATACCGCAAAGCACTTAGGTTGATGAAACTTGCAGCAAAGTTTAAGCGACCGGTCATTAACTTGCTTGATACACCGGGTGCGTTTCCGGGGCTTGAGGCAGAAGAACGCGGTCAGGCGGAAGCGATTGC
>CAYGZC010000194.1:0-1674 GCA_964354225.1 uncultured Chlorobiaceae bacterium
CGGGGAATTTCAATCGCTAAGCAATTCCGTTTAGGATTTCGAAATTAGCCCGCCTGCCAAAGCGAAGCGACGGGCAGGAATTTCGAATTTAGAATACGTGTCCCTTTTTGAATTGCCAGATGCTGATGCTTGTTATCAGGATAGCTATTCCAAGTAAAATTCCAATGTGCGGAAGAATATCAAATATACCGGCACCACGCCACAGTACTTGCAATATTCCATCCATCGACCAATAGACGATAGTAAACTTACTGATTGTCTGTATGAAATCAGGCATGAACGATGTTGGGAACCATGCGCCGCCAATTGAACTCATCGCGAGAATTAAAAACATTCCGTAACCGTTGGCTTGACCGGCAGTTCTGCTGATCGACGAAAGAAGCATCCCGAATGCCGTGCATGCCGTTGCAGCGGCGATGATGATAAGGACGAGATTAAAGAAGTTAGAAAATATATCGATCTGGTAAAGCAAACAACCTGCACCGAAAAGAATAAGAAGCTGAATGAAACCGAGCGACATATTGTAAAGATACTTGCTCCAAAGAATCTGAACACGTGAGATTGGTGAAGCAAGAAGCCGCAGAACAACGCCGCTCTTTTTCTCCTCGAACAAAGCTGATGATGTGGCAGTCAGCGTGAACAAAAGAAACATCATCGCCCAGCCGCCCACACTTCGCGTTGCCCAGGGGTTAGCGATGTCTTGCCCGACTAACTGTACCTTATCGAGCTGAAGTATGTTTTGGAAGAAACTATTCTTGGCACTGTCGCTTCCACCCGCCATTGACATAAGTGAATCAACCGGCGGATTGGTTATCCATTTGGGATCTATCTTGAAATATTTGCCTACCGTCTTTGCAATTTCGTTGTTAAACGCTTTACCAGAATCCAATCCTAAAAACTTCATAGCTTTATTTTTCATTCCCTGCATAAAAATATCTGGTATCTCACTCATGATTGTTTTTTGCAGCATCCCGTCGATCATTTGCATTTCGAGATCGTTCTTGGGATCGTAATAGAATTTCAATTTCAATCCGAAAGCCGTATCAGACAACGCATCAGCCGGAATTACAAGCGCCGCCGATACGCTTCCCCTCCTCACATAATTTTGAATGGAAGCAGTATCGAATGGAATACGCTTGCCGTTTTCGTCCTTGTATGATTTGATAAGCACAAATGTTTTGGAAGAATCTAGAACACGTTCGATTTTCTTACCGATGGGTGATGCGCTGTTATTCAGGAATGCAATGTGAAGCTTTGTTGCTGTTCCACCTTTATTCAGATTTCCAAAAACCGCCCCCCAAATTATTATCAATGCAATCGGGATGATGAACGTCATCGTTACTGCACGCCTGTCGCTCCAGAATAATTTATAATCCTTTCGGATGAGTTGAAGAATCGTTTTCAATCTCTCAACCTCCTTCCGGTCAGATGCAGGAAATAAGATTCCAGCGTCGGTTTATGAAGCTCAACAAACTTGTAACTGATTGTGTTCTTTTCTAACGATGAAAAAAACTGTGAAAGCTGGAATCCGGTGTTTGGCTTCAATTGAAAATGATCGTCTTCGTCAATAACTGAGCCGAATAATTTTAGTAAATCTATTTTGCCTATTGTTGTTTGATTTTTTGTTATCAGAATAGTCTCATCATACGGAAGCTTCTCTATCAATTCATCGAT
>CAYGZC010000195.1:0-34856 GCA_964354225.1 uncultured Chlorobiaceae bacterium
AAATAAAGATCCGGAGCAATTAACATACACACATGGTTCTACCGTTCAGCTATCCTCCACACCGGCATATCATTACAGATTTACAGGTTGGAGCGGGGATATTTCTCCCGGACAGGAGATGATCAATCCATTAACAGTTACAATGAATAGTAATAAAAATATTACGGCAACTTTTATTTCATATTACTGTGATGTTACATCTCCCAACGGTGGCGAGAATCTGTATTGTGGTTCGATATGGCCCATTACGTGGTCTTATGCAAACGTTGCAAACATTAAAATTGAATACTCAACCGATAATGGTTCAAGCTGGATTGAAATTATTGCCTCAACACCTGCTTCTTCGGGTAGGTATGCTTGGACTGTCCCAACCGGAATATCAACCGGAGATGCACTCGTAAGGATAACGGATGTTCTCAATGCTTCGATGTATGATGAAAGCGATGATGTATTTACTATCGGCATGAGCTGGTTGCCACAAATGGTCGGGACAGATAAATCTCTTACCGATGTTTGTTTTATCAATACAACCACAGGCTGGGCTGTTGGAAACAACGGAGTAATCTTGTATACATCCAATGGAGGTACAAACTGGATTGAACGTATGAATGGTGCACCTAGCTTGCGACTTGCTGGGGTTAGTTTTGTCAATGATAATTACGGGTGGGTAGCTTGTGAAAATGGTAAAATCCTTCGGACAACAAACGGGGGCTTAAACTGGTCAGTACAAACAACTACTACATCAAATCATCTCAACGATATTTATTTTATGGATGAAACTCGAGGTTGGGTAGTTGGAAATGGGGGCGTTGTTCTTTCGACGATAAACGGGGGATTGGCCTGGACCAGACAAACAGGCCCGATATCTGAACATCTCACTGGTATTAGTTTCATTGATGAGGACTTGGGCTGGGTTATTGGTGCCAATGGAACAATTATGCATACTATAAATGGGGGTGATCTATGGTCGTTACAATCGGGCGGAACCACAGACCAATTGAATGATATTTGTTTTATTGATGAGGAATATGGTTGGATTGTTGGTAACAATGGAACAATCATATCAACAACTAATGGTGGATCAACCTGGACGGTTGAATATAGTGGAACAACCAGACATCTTAATGGAGTATGTTTTATTAGTGATGATTTCGGTTGGGTTGTCGGAAATAATGGCACAATTCTTCGTTATGGAGGAGGTGCACTTCGTAATGCGGTGCAAACTCAGGGATCACTGTTGGGTTGGGAAGGTGTCCCGAGCGGTACCACGAGGGATTTGTCTGTAGTGTTTTTTATCGGAGGAACTATGGGAACAATCATGGGTGATTCGGGAACAGTTCTCAATTATAATCCTTCAACTACCGATAGTTCTTATCTTCCGCTTAGTATTAGTGCTACTCAATCTTGGAATATGCTTTCGATACCGATGGTGATCGCAGACTTCAAAGCAACGGTTGCATTCAGAGGATGTAACTCTGATATATTTACTTATAATCCATTAACTGGATACGAAAGTAAAAATGTGCTTAATAACGGTGCAGGTTATTGGGCACGATTCCCTAACTCTAAATTTATCAATATTTGTGGTGTTCAAATAAACTTAGATACATTTGATGTAATCGAGGGATGGAATATGATTGGTTCAATTGGAATGCTAATACCGGTAGCGACCATAATTTCTGAACCAGGTGGGCTTATAACTTCGAACTTCTTTGGCTATGATGGAAGTTATATAGTTGTTGATAATATTATGCCTGGTAAAGGATATTGGGTTAAAGCGAGCGAAGCTGGGAAATTAATATTATCATCAGGCTCTATCCTCTCTGCATCTGCACGAATTAAAATCCAGCCGACATCAGGGTTGCCTCCTCCTCCACCGGGTGAAGGACATGTACTCAACGAGACAATACCTCAAGAATACAAATTAGAGCAGGCCTATCCCAATCCATTTAATCCGACAACAAAGATTAGATACGATTTACCAAAAACTTCAAAAGTAGCTTTAAAGATTTATAATCTACTTGGTCAAGAAGTTGAGACACTCGTCAATGAGGAACAGGATGCAGGTTATAAATCAGTTGAGTGGGATGCAAGCTATTATCCTTCTGGAGTGTATTTTTATAAACTGACGGCAGATGCAAATGGGAAATCGTTTGTGGATGTGAAGAAGGTTGTCCTCCTTCGTTAACGTATCCGCCGAAGCGACAACGCGTAGGCGGGAACTTCGGCGGATAAATGTTGATGAAGTAAGAAACGCAAAAATAATGTGCGACTCACTTCAGGGTAAATTAATACTTGAAAGTGAGTCGCACTTAAGACACTTCAAGCCAGAATCATAGGTAACGGTTTTAATTCCCTTTTAAGGGGATCCAGGGCTAAACCGAGCGCTTCGAGCGTGAATGCACCGAGGAGTGTACTATCACCTTCCTCACCGAAAATTACATCCGCCCCACCAATCTTTTTACCATATTTGAAAAGTGCAATACCCTTTTTTCTAACAATTCGATCTCCATTTGCTAAGCGAAATTCTTCCTCAGCCAATCGTTTTATCCCCAGCGATTCTAAGATGGTGCTTGGTACCACTGAATAGATAGCCCCAGAATCAATTAAGAATTCAATAGGTATTGTTCGCTCTGGATTCGATGGATTGCCTACCTCTATTTTTAATACTGCCAGTCCCATATCTATACACATTTTTATGATATTATTTCTATTCACAATCTACTTAAATCTTTTAAACAAATCAATCATTCTGAATCATACGGGATTATCGAGGAGATGTCATATCCTTTTAGTTTTTCTCTACCACCAAGAAATGATAGCTCAATAAGAAAAGCTAAACCAACAATTTCTCCCCCCAATTTTTCAACAAGCTTGCAAGTTGCTTGAACTGTACCACCCGTTGCCAAAAGATCATCTACAATGAGCACCCTCTCCCCTTTTTTTATTGCGTCTATGTGAATCTCAAGTGAGTCAGTACCATATTCAAGTTGGTATTCTTCTTTGATGGTTTTTGCTGGAAGTTTCTTTGGTTTACGGACAGGGACAAAGCCGGCATTAAGCCGGTACGCGAGTACACTTCCGAAAATAAATCCACGTGATTCCACACTTACAACTTTATCAATATGCACTGCTTTGTATTTCTCATACATAATATCGATAGTTTTCTGGAAGGCACTTTTATCTTTTAGAAGTGTTGTAATATCTCTGAAGACAATTCCTTTCTTCGGAAAACCCGGAACATTACGTATGAAATCTCGAAGTTCATCTGATGGATTTACCATTCCAATTTTTCCTTCTTAAGAAATGAATCGATCCCTTTTTTAAAGTCTTCAGTCTTGCGAACAAGTGCATTCAAGTTAGCGGCATACTCCATCGCATCCTTAACATTCATTTCATTAAACCTGTTAAACAAATCTTTTGTCAGCGTAAGGGAAGCAGGGCTGGTCGTTCGGGCAAGTGTTTCAGCAAACTCATACACCTTTGGTTTTAATTGATCGTTCTCAATCACCTCAGTAACGAGTCCTTTTTCCTTTGCGGTCGCTGCATCGAGAATATCCCCACGGAGCGTGAATTCCCTTGCTGCGCCTTCACCCATCCTCTTAATTAGGTAAACAAGAATTACCGCAGGAATAAATCCAAGTCGTACTTCGGGTACACCGAGCTTGGCTTTTTCTTTCCCGGCAAAAACAAAATCACATGCCGCCGCAATTCCACAGCCACCGCCAAGTGCAGGTCCATTTACCATTGCAATAACCGGTTTACGAAGGTTATAAATAAGCTGAAGCATCTTCATCAGGTTATGGGCATCTTCAAGATTTTCGCCATGACCCATTTGAGAATACTTCTGAAGATAATCCAAATCCATCCCTGCGCAAAATGCCGAGCCGGCACCCGTTATAACAACAACACGAGATTGGGTGTTCCGATTGACAGACGTTAACACATCCGATAGCTCTTTAATCATTACATCATCGAGCGCATTACGGCGCTCTGGATGATTTAATGTGATAGTTGCAATCCGATTTTCAGTCGAGTAAAGTAAAGATGTATAATCCATGAAGCACAAAATAAGAAACTTCCAACGCAATCTCAAATTTAATCAAATTGAAATCCGATTTCTGCCTCAAGGCTCAACAGAGAGGAAATCGGATTCCTTCACTTGATTTATTCAATACTTTTCAAGATACTGGTCAATCTCCCACTGCGTTACCTGGAGACGATAATCATCCCATTCATTCTTTTTTATATCATACAACTTATTGAAGGTGTATTCTCCCAATGTTCCTCGAATTACCTTATCATTTTCGAGGTAATGCAAAGCTTCCATAATATCCCGCGGCAAAACATCGATCTTTCTTTTTGCGGCTTCCTCTTGTGTGAATTCATAGATATTTTCTTCAACTGGTGATGGGGGCAGTACTTTTTTCTCAATACCGTCTAAGCCGGCAGCAAGCATTATTGCAAATGCGAGGTATGGATTTGCGGATGGATCAGGACAACGAAGCTCGGCACGAACTGATCTTTCACGCCCCGGTGTGTATCGCGGAATGCGAATCAGGGCAGAGCGATTACGCTGTCCCCACGCAATATAAACCGGAGCTTCATATCCAACAACAAGCCGTTTATATGAGTTGATTGTGGGATTCAGAATCGCATTCATTGCCTTAATATGAGAAAGCTGTCCTTGAATAAAATATTTCGCAAGCTTCGAGAGATGGTAATCATCTTTTGGATCAAAGAAAAGATTTTTACCTTCAGAGTTAAAGATACTTTGATGTACATGCATTCCCGAACCGTTGATCCCCATAATTGGTTTTGGCATGAACGTGGCATGAAGATTATGATGAGCTGCAACCCACTTCAATGTGAATTTTAATGTTGCCGCTTGATCAGCAATTTTTAAAGCATCAGCATAACGAAAATCGATCTCATGCTGCCCTACTGCCACTTCGTGATGAAGTGCTTCAACATCAATTCCAAAACCATGCAGCGCTGTCGTCATCTCTTGACGTATTTCCATTGCCAAATCTGTTGTTTGATCAAAATAACCGGCATTATCATGTGGAAGCGGCACGAGCTTATCGTTCTCTTTTCGGAAAAGGAAAAATTCAAGTTCAGGACCAACATTGAAAACATATCCAAGTATTCTGGCGCGTTCCAATTGCTTTTTCAGAATATATCGAGGATCACCTTCAAACGGCGCGCCATCGGGCATATATACATCACACATAAACCTTGCTACAACCGCTTGAGATGAATTTGATTTCGTCCAGGGGATGACAGCGTAAGTATTCGTGTCAAGCTCAAGATACATATCGCTCTCAAATATTCTGGTAAATCCTTCTATCGAGGAACCATCAAACCAAATACCATCTTCAAGTGCAGCTTCTATTTTTGATATTGGTATCGTAACACCTTTTAGATGTCCGTTGAGATCGGTAAATTGGAGTTGGATAAACTGTACTTTGTCTTGTTTTGCATGAGAAATTATTTCCTTTTTTGCTCTATCGCTTGCTTTGTATTTTCTGTTTTTTACCATAATATTTTTCCTCTGATAACTATTTGGAATGTAATAAATTAATTTTTGTTGTTTCCTTCGAAGTGGAAAGTACTAAGTGTGTTTTTGTTCCAGTCACACCTATACATGATTGAATTCTTGCCAGAAGTTTCTCGAGGGATGTCGTGTTTTCAGTTCGAATTTTTAATAAATGAGAACCCTCCCCTGTGATAGCATGACACTCAAGTATTTCATTTATCTCTTTCACATTATCAATGAATTTCTGATAATGTTTTGATGAATCGACCGTGACGGTAATAAACGCAGTTACGTCCTTCCCAAGTTTTTTCGGATTGACTATTGCAGCATAATTGGTGATATATCCCATGTTTTCGATTTTTCGTAATCTATCACTTACCGAGGGCAAGGATAATCCGACATTATGGGCTAATTCATTCCGCCGTGTTCTACCATTCGATTGTAGAATATCCAAGATTTTTATATCAATCTCATCAAGCATATTCAATATCCTTAATGAATAAAGTATATTCCGATATTATATTAATATATTTAGGTTATTAACAATTATTGGTTAACAATATAAGGTTAATGAAAGAATAAGTCAAATATTTGGATTATTTTGAGGGAAGGATTTAAAACTGTGCAGCTTTGCGGATATTTTTCACAGCTTGAGAAATATTTCTCTTTGAAAATATCGAATAACCTGCGACCAGAACTGTTGCTCCAGCTTTTGCAAGTGCAGCAGCGTTACTCTCATCAACACCACCATCTACTTCAAGCTCGATTTTCTTTTTTGTGTTAACAATTAACTGGGATATATCGTTTACTTTCTTCAGTGTGGATTGGATAAATTCTTGTCCACCGAAACCTGGGTTGACAGTCATTACGAGAACTTGATCAACAATTAGAAGAATTTCTTTCACTGTCGATATGGGGGTTGCTGGATTCAAACTTACACCAGCTTTCATTCCCAACTCTTTGATGTGCTGGATAGTTCTGTGGAGATGGATGCATGCTTCAACATGAACTGTGAGTCGATTTGTTCCCGCCTTTTGAAAATCCTCTAAATATTTATCGGGATTTTGTATCATCAAATGCGCATCAAGCGGCAGGTTTGTAATATTGCTGATTGTTTTCACAACCATCGGACCGAAGGTAATATTCGGAACGAAATGCCCGTCCATAATATCAAGATGAATCCAGTCGGCTCCCCCTTTCTCAACTAATTTTATTTGCTGCTCAAGGTTTGCAAAGTTTGCAGAAAGAATGGATGGGGCAATTTTGATCATAGATCACCTATCAACTTGTTTTAATTTTCATGGAGATATTTTTTTTCACCACCCTGAACGACAATTAGATCGATTGACTGTCCCCTAACAACCATCTCACCTGACCGCGGATATTGATCGACAACGGTGTTAGGTAACATATCAGGCGACGGCACATAAGTGATATTACCAGAGTTCAATCCGATATTCAAAAGAATTTTGCCAACTTCAAAAAGTGTCTTTCCAGTTACATCCGGCACAGAGATTTTTTCCGCAAATGAGCCCTGGCTGATAACTACAGAAACATAAATATCTCTTTTGACTTTAGCTCCCGCATAAATATTTTGTTCAACAACCGTATTTTCTGGATAATCATCAGATGGTTGATACTCTATTGCACCAAGTTTCAATCCTTCCCGCTCAAGCATGAATCTCGCATCTCGTAGCGTCCTCCCTTTTAGGTTTGGAACAGATACCATTATTTCACCGCCGCTAATCGTGAGATAAACTCGTCTGCCTTTTTTCACGATGGCCTTTGCTAAAGGATTTTGGATAATTACAATACCTGTCGGATTTTCTCTATCCATCCGTACATCTCCCTTCCTTGGCTCGAATCCAAGAGAGTCTAACAATTTCATTGCGTCGTCAATTTTCATTCCAACAACTGGTGGCACCGTTATGATGCCACCGCTTGCTGTATACCAGGGCATAAGAAGATCGTTAAAAATAAAAAATAGAACCACGATGCAAGCGAATACAAGAAAAATCTTCCTTGTACGGTTTGAAGTGAAATATTTTTTAAGTTTCCAGGTCACATTAATCTTTCTTTGCTGAAAAAATATATGAAATACTTTCTTGAACTTCAAATCTTGCTTCTATCACCCAATTTTTCTATATTTTGCCTACTCTCATCATTCTAAGGTATTGTGTGAATTATAAAAAACTTATTGAAGCAGCACAAAAGGCAAAAGAATATTCTTATTCACCACACTCAAATTTTCGTGTTGGTGCAGCAATCATCACACAATCGGGGAATATATATACTGGTTGTAATATCGAGAACAGCTCATTCAGTCTTACAATATGTGCGGAACGAACGGCAATCTTCAAGGCAGTTTCAGATGGACAACGTAAGTTTGCAGCAATCGCAATTGTAACCGATCTGAAAGATCCTATTCCTCCCTGCGGAGCATGCCGTCAAGTGTTGATGGATATGGCAGGTGATATCGATGTGATCATTGCTGGGAATAAGGGTGATAACATCGTATATAAACTCAGTAAATTATTACCAATGCCCTTTAACGGGTCTATGTTAACTCAAAACATAAAAAAATAATATGGAAGAAGTAAACTTACACAATATGCCGCAAAATACCGGCTGGATTGAAGTCGTATGTGGATGTATGTACAGTGGTAAAACGGAAGAATTGATACGCCGACTTCGCCGCGCACAAATTGCAAAACAGAAGGTAATGATTTTCAAACCACGTATTGATAATCGTTACAGCAACGATCAAATCGTGTCTCACAATGAACAAACTTTAGCATCAATAGTAATTGATAAACCATCCGAAATAATGCCATTGGCTAAAGATGCTCAAGTTGTTGGTATCGATGAAGCACAATTTTTTTCTCCTGATCTAGTCTCTGTATGCGAAGAACTCGCTTGCCTGGGAAAGAGAGTGATCGTTGCCGGACTTGATCAAGATTATCGGGCAAAGCCATTCGAACCAGTTCCTCAACTTTTAGCATTAGCTGAATACATCACTAAAACTTTGGCAATCTGTATGGTGTGCGGTAATCCTGCTGATCGGACTCAAAGGATCACTGAACAACAAGAAAGAGTTGTTGTGGGAGCATGTGGTGTTTATGAGGCTCGCTGCCGAAAATGTTATATACCACCTAAAGAGTAACAACAATTAAAGGGAAAATGTTTTGAAAACAATCAATTTCTTTTTATTCCTATATCTTTCTATTTTTGTTTTGAGTTGTGGAAAGAAGACAACACAGGAACAATCCTCAACGAGTTTAAAAGTTGGACTGGTCTTCGATGTTGGCGGAAGAGGAGATAAATCTTTCAACGATGGCGCTTACCGAGGTCTTGAGCGAGCTAAAAAAGAATTAAGTATCGATTTTGAGTACATCGAACCAGGACCCGGTGCCGATCGCGAAGCTGCATTACGACAACTTGCCAATCGTGAAAATATAAGTCTTATTCTTGGCATCGGTTTCATCTTTACCGATGATATAACAAATATTGCTAAAGAATTTCCAAAGAAAAAATTTGCTTGTGTGGATTACACTTATGATTCGGCGAAAGTTCTTCCAGCTAACCTTGTAGCCCTCAATTTTAAAGAAGAAGAAGGATCATTCCTTGTCGGTGCATTAGCAGCTTTGATCACTAAGACTAATGTAATCGGTTTCATTGGTGGGATGCAGTCGCCGCTTATTAAAAAATTTGAAGTTGGATATTTAGCCGGAGCGAAATATATAAATCCGAATTGTGAAGTACTTATCGGTTACGCAGGAGTTTCTGGTGATGCATTTAAGAATCCAGGTAAGGGTAAAGAACTTGCATTAGGTCAGTACGCACGAGGTGCAGATATCATATACCATGCATCAGGTGTTACAGGTTTAGGCGTGATTGAAGCTGCACGTGAAAAGCATAAACTTGTTATCGGTGTAGATTCAGATCAATACCACGAAGCGCCCGGGTACATACTTACGAGTATGACGAAAGTTGTTGACAACTCGGTTTACGAAACCATCAAAGCAGTGAAAGAAGAGAAATTCCATGGCGGTCGCTCTGTTATGTTCGATTTAAAATCCAAAGGAATAGATTACGTTTACGATGGGAACAATAAGAACCTCATTCCCGGTAAAATCTACCAGAAAGTTGAGGAGATACGTAATAAGATAATTTTTGGCGATATAAAAGTTCCTTCCCAATAATTTATTCCTCCTGGTATCATGTTCGCCATTGAAATGAAAAATATCACCAAGCGATTTGGCAGTGTGAAGGCGAACGATGCAATCAACTTCGTTGTTAAAAAGGGTCAAGTACACGCTCTTGTTGGTGAAAATGGAGCCGGCAAATCAACTTTGATGAATATTCTTTATGGAATGTATGAAGCAGATCAGGGCGATATTATCATCAATGGCAAAACAGAAGCGATCCATTCTCCTGCAAAAGCGATATCACTCGGTATTGGGATGGTGCATCAACATTTTATGCTTGTTCCGCCTTTAACAGTCACCGAAAATATTATTCTTGGAAGTGAGCCTGTTTCCAAATTCAAGGTACTCGATTTAAAACGGGCAGAATTAATAATCGATAAACTTTCTAAAAAATATTCTCTTAAGATCGATCCGCAGCAAAAAGTTGATACTCTCTCAGTTGGACTTCAACAACGTGTAGAAATCTTGAAGGTTCTTTATCGTAATGCAGAGATTCTTATTCTTGATGAACCAACTCCAGTCTTAACACCGCAGGAGGTTGAAGAATTATTTATCACACTTAAAAACCTGAAAGCACAAGGTAAGACTGTCATTCTCATTACGCATAAATTAAACGAAGTGATGTCGATTAGCGATACAGTGACGGTTTTACGACATGGTAAATTCATTGCTCAAGTTGAGACAAAGTTAACAACTAAAGAAGAACTTGCACGTCTTATGGTTGGAAGAGAAATTGAATCGCTGTCAATGAAAACTCAATCAAAACAAAATGAATCAGAATTAATCATTGAAGGTCTCTCTGTACTCAATGATCGCCAGCTTCCTGCGCTTCGGAATGTTTCTTTTTCAATTTTCAAAGGAGAAATTCTAGGTATTGCTGCTATTGAGGGAAATGGTCAATCTGAGCTGGTTGAAGTACTCACAGGTCTTAGGAAACAAACATCCGGTAAGATTTTTATTAATGGTGTTGAAACTCACCAGTCATCTTTAAAAAATAAAATATCTCATATCCCTGAAGATCGTTTAAAACGTGCACTAGTGCTCGACTTTAAACTCAGTGATAATTTAATTCTTGGCAGACAATGGGATAATAGATTTAAAAAAAATATTTTCCTATCGAAGACACGAATAGATAAGTTTGCCGATGAACTAATCAAAATATATGATATCCGTCCCCCAAATAAGAATCAATCATCGAGAAGTTTTTCAGGTGGAAATCAACAAAAGTCAGTTGTAGCACGAGAGATGTCAAAAAATACATCAGTAATCGTTGCCAGCCAACCAACGAGGGGTTTGGATATTGGTGCAACAAAATTCGTCCAAAATACTTTGCTCATTGAACGAGATAAAGGAAACGCCATCCTTCTTGTGACATCGGATTTAGAGGAATTATTAAAGATCGCTGATCGCATAGCGGTGATGTATGAAGGTGAGATAATTGTAATTTTAAATGCGAATCAAACATCAGAGAAAGAACTTGGTCAATACATGACTGGTGCTAAAAAGAAAACAGCATAAGAACTGATCAAACTGTGACCCGTTTGCGAAATATATTGTATCATCTTATTGGACCGGCACTTGCGCTGATTTTCTCTTTCATCATCGGAGGAATATTCATCATGATTATTGGAAAAGATCCAATTCTTGTCTACAGTCGCTTCTTCTCTGAAACACTCGGAAGTTCATATGGCATAGGTCAAATATTATTCAAAGCCACACCGCTCATCTTCACCGGACTTTCTGCAGCTATAAGTTTTCGTGCAGGATTATTTAACGTTGGTGCCGAAGGGCAATTGCTAATTGGTTCTTTTTGTACCGCATTTGTTGGTTTCACATTTTATACCCTTCCATCTTTTTTGCTTATTCCGTTTTGTCTTTTAGCTGGAATTATTGGAGGTGCAATCTGGGGAGCAATTCCTGGAGTGTTGAAATCAAAATTCGGTGCGCATGAGGTTATCAATACTATAATGATGAATTTTATTGCCGCTGGTTTAGTAAGTTACTTGGTAATAAATATTTATTCTGTGCCTGCTACGGTTCATACACCTGATATTTCTGTGTCTGCCCAATTGATGCGTCTCGATATTTTGTATGAACCATTTCGCGGTTCTCCTGTGAATGTTAGTATTTTACTCGCACTACTGTGTTGTTTAATTGTGTATATACTTCTCTGGAAAACTCGCTTGGGATATGAATTACGTGCCCTCGGACTAAGTATCACCGCAGCGGAGTATGGTGGAATAAATAAATCCTCCCGTACTATAATCGCACTTACATTGGCAGGCGGTCTTGCCGGACTTGTCGGAAGTAATTTTGTTCTTGGCTATAAACATTATTTCGAGCTTGGATTTTCTGAAGGCATAGGATTTATTGGAATCGCCGTAGCATTGCTTGCTAAAAATAATCCAATCGGTATAATCTTTACATCCTTATTCTTCGGTCTCATTGAATATGGCAGCTTAGCAATTAATACTATGGTTCCAAAAGAACTTTCAAATATCCTCCAGGCAATTGTTATTATTTTAATGATAGGTATTACAAAAATAATCAGCCGGTGGATTTCCAACCTTCAAATTAAAACTGTGGTCAACGAGGATGTCTGATTCTTTATTAAGTTTTGCATTTCTGGTTCAGACACTGCGTATATCGGTGCCATATGCTTTACCCGCTTTAGGTGCGACATTTAGTGAACGCGGCGGTGTCGTCAATATTGCACTGGAAGGAATTCTTCTCATAGGTGCTTTTGCATCCACAGTCGGAACATTTTATACCAATGATCCTTTAATAGGAATATTGTGCGGCATTAGTGCGGGGTTGTTAACCGCACTTTTACACAGTATCATTTCAGTTATACTTAAAGCTGATCAAATAATAAGCGGAATAGCGATCAATCTTTTTGCAATTGGCATTACAAAATTTTCGTGTCAGTTAATTTTCAATAGCTCAAGCAATTCGGCTCGAATCGTTGGTTTGGAACATTGGAATATTTTTCCTGATATACCTCTGTTGAACAATCCTTTTATTATTGGGACTGTCTTATTGATTTTTATTGCAAACTTTTTATTATTTAAAACACGGTTTGGTTTACGTTTACGTGCAGTCGGAGAACATCCGAAAGCTGCAGAAACAGTTGGTGTATCAGTAAGTACGATGAGACACGCTGGTGTACTCATAAGTGGCGCATTAACCGGACTCGGTGGAGCGTGGTTGGCACTCGATCAACATAGCTTTACCGATGGTATGTCGGCTGGTAGGGGTTTTATCGCACTCGCAGCAATGATAATAGGAAAATGGAAACCAGCCGGAGTTGCGGCAGCGTGCGTTTTGTTCGGATTCGCTGAGAGTTTGTCGATTCATCTTCAGGGCAGTACATCGGTAGCACAATTTATCCAGATGATTCCATATGTTGCCACGATGATTGTTCTTTCAGGATTCATAGGCCGCGCAACTCCCCCCGCTGCTGATGGTATACCATATGAAAAAGAAAAAAATTAACGGATTTCGAAAATCAAGATGATAAATACGATAAACTCGAAGGTAAAAAAATCGGTTAGTTTTATCCGATCCAAAACATCGCTTCGCCCAAAAATTGCTGTTATTCTTGGATCAGGCTTGGGAGACTTTGCAGATACAATTAGTGATAAAATAGTGATTGATACTTCTATTATTCCAAATTATCCACGTTCAACTGTTGAAGGACATCGAGGTAATCTGATCTTTGGCAAACTGCATCGCGTTTCGATTCTTGCATTTCAGGGCAGAGTTCATTTATACGAGACAGGTGAACTTGAAACAATCCTGTATCCCGTGCGTGTTGCCCACGCACTTAAAATAAAAACATTGATGGTAACAAATGCTGCTGGTGGTTGTAATCCACTATTTAAACCGGGTGATTTAATGATTATTACCGACCAAATCAATTTAACGTTCGAAAATCCCCTCACAACTCACCGGCGATCCACAGCCAATAATGAACTGTATGATAAAAATATTCAACAATTGATCAAGGATGTAGCGCGAGATAAAAATATTCCTACTACTGAAGGAATTTATTGTGGAATAAAAGGTCCAAGTTATGAAACTGCCGCTGAGGTCAAAATGATACGATGGTTTGGCGCTGACGCAGTTGGAATGTCGACTGTAAATGAAGTCTCTTTTGCTAAGGCATTGGGAATGCATGTCGCTGGTCTATCTTGTATCACCAATCTCTCGACGGGCATACTCGATCAAAAATTATCGCATCAGGAAGTGACGGATATAGCGAACATGGTTAAAGATTCTTTTGGAGATCTGTTACAAGGAATAATCCAAAAGATTGGATAAGACCGAAACTATAATACGACGGCTTGCTTCTATAATAATGAAAGATTATATTTTAAAAAATATCATGTCGCAAATTAAAAAATGAATACTACTAATTGGATTAATATCGTTGACCTACCACGCTACGAGGGTGGATTTACTCAACTGTACAGAGATTATATAAATGATTTTCAAAAGGTGCAGCGTTTCTTCGAGATCGATTTCCATGACCTCGAATCTTTAAAAAAATATGCACACCGCTTAGAACAGCGGTTCCGCCATCGCGAAACTTTAGTTGAAGTATTATTGGAACAAAACCAACAATATGGCGTTGGTAGCGTTTCACTGGATAATATCCGCTTACTTGCAAACGATAAAACATTTGCAGTCGTTACAGGTCAGCAAGTTGGTATGTTCAGCGGACCGCTCTATACAATCTATAAAACCATAACAACAATAAAGCTTGCTAAAAAACTCTCTTCAATTTATCCGGAGTATAAATTCGTCCCAATATTCTGGCTGGAAGGCGAAGATCATGATTTTGAGGAAGTGAACAAGGTTGGATTGCTCAATTCTGATCACACGGTGACAACAGTCGATTACTTAGTTAACGGCAAACAATCGGCGAAAAATATGGGTCCAGTTGGTGAAATTATTTTTGATGATTCGATTGACACATTTTATTCTAATCTCTTAAAAACATTAGGAAGTTCAGAATTCAGACAACCGCTTATTGAATTACTGAGCAGTGCTTACAGACCGGGTGTAACCATCAATCATGCTTTTGCATCGCTGATGAATAAATTTTTCGATGGTGAGGGATTAGTATTCATTTCATCGAACGACAAACGGTTTAAACAGCTTCTTTCACCAATCTTTCAAAAAGAGTTATCAGAATATCCACGTGTATCTCAATTAATCATCCAGCGAAGCGCTGAACTCGAAGAAGATTACCATGCTCAAATAAAAACAAAGGCACTTAATCTTTTCTACTTCTTTAAAGGTGGTCGTTATTTCATTGAACCCCGTGAGAATGATTTTAGTCTGAGGGGAACACGGCACTTCATTCCGAAAGAGGAGCTACTCCGCATAGCTGTGGAAAATCCGGAGCTTCTTAGTCCCAATGTCGCACTTCGCCCTATATGCCAGGATACAATTCTACCTACGCTTGTTTATGTTGCCGGACCATCCGAGATCGCGTATTATGCACAACTTAAAAAAGTTTATCAGTGCTTTGAGCTAACAATGCCGATGATATATCCACGCGCAACTGTCACACTGACTGAAGAAAAACTTGAGCGAATGATAGATAAATATCAGCTTGATTTTGTTGAGCTTTTTGGAGATGTTGAAAAAGTAAATCGTAAGGTAATCGATTTAGTATCAGAAGTAAATATTGATGAAATGTTCAATGAAGCATCCAGGCGAATCGAAGATTTAACCAATGAGATGAAGTTCGGTATTAACTATATCGATACGACACTCATGGGTGCCCTTGCGAATACTCGAATGAAAATTGAACAACAAGTATTTTTGTTAAAAGATAAAGTCGCAGAAGCACAAAAGCGAAAATATGATATTGCTTTAAGGCAAATTGCAAAGGTAACAAATTTCATTGTTCCGAATAAAAACTTCCAGGAACGGGAGTTAAGTATAGTACATTTCATGAATAAACATGGTCTTGACTTTATACGAAATCTTTCTGCTGAAATTGGAATTGACCAATTTAAGCATCAAATAATACGATTATAAATTATTTGAATATTATCAAATTGTCACGTCAACCAACCCGATCCGAAATCGTTTAATACAATAATATTATTTTTCATAAGCATCAAACAAAAGAGGGTGCATCTATGAGCATATCACTCCGATGGCTATCCCAGCAAATATCTCTTAAATACTTATCAATTGTTGTGGTCTTTCTTCTTCAAAGAATGATTGAATGTTATGCACAAGAAACACCCGATAGTCTTAATGAAATAAAAAAAGAGGCACTTCGGATTTTTATTGCTTTGTAACTATTGTGACCATGATTATATCCGCAATCAAATCACATTTGTTAATTACGTACGGGATAGAAATTATGCACATGTTTATGTTCTTATTACGACCCAGAAAACGGGAAGCGGCGGGACCGAGTACACTCTTACGTTCATAGGCAAACAAGCGTTTGTTGGGATTAACGATACTCTAATCTTTAGAACTAAAAATGCCGAGACAGAAGATATCAGCCGCAAAGAACTCGTAAGGACGATGAAGCTTGGTTTAATCCGTTATGTTGCAAGAACACCACTTTCAGATAAACTTTCTATTTCCTTTAGTGAACCATCGAAAGCCGGTGAAATCAAAGATCAATGAAATTATTGGGTGTTCTGCCTAAGTACTAATGGTTATTTAAATGGGGAAAAATCCAGAAAATTTACATCACTATATGGCTCGATATCAGCGAATAAAGTTACTTCGGAATTAAAGATAAATTTATCGATATATGGCAACTATAACGAAAGTAAGTTTGACTACGGAGATTTATACTACACAAGCATCTCACGAGGAAATGGTGCCAGTTATCTCATAGTTTCAAGTTTATCTGATCACTGGTCTGCTGGTGGTTACGTTTCAATCTATTCATCTACATACAATAATACACGTTTCTCATTTTCAGAGGCACCTGCTATTGAATACAATCTTTATCCTTATTCAGAATCTACAAGGAGACAATTACGATTCCTCTATAAGGTTGGATTTGCTTACATCAAATATGAGAAAGAAACTATTTACGATCAAGAACATGAAAGCTTGTGCAATCATAGTCTTCTTGTTTCGTACACGATTAAGGAGCCGTGGGGCTCGGCTGGAGTTTCTGTACAAGGATCAAATTATTTCCATTACTGGAACAAATATGCTCTCTCCCTCTTTGGCGAATTGTCATTCCGTCTCATCCAAGGATTATTGTTAGATATAGATGGAAATATCTCAAAGACGCACGATCAATTATCATTACCGAAGGGAGAGATTAGCTAAAAAGAGGTGCTCCTCCAACGCCGCCAATTGGAAACTCCGTACGAGTACTAAGCATCGGTTGGTTTGAGTTATACTTTTGGATCTATTTACAATAATATTGTTAATCCACGTTTTGGTGGTAGTGGCGATTGAAAGATCAATCATCCATTCGAGTTTGCGGGTTTTAAATATTTAACAATCGAAGAAAATAAACCCGTGAGAGTGTTAAAACAAATCGCACGGGTTTTTTCATTGATTTACTTTAATCGCGGTGTGAGCGATGGGGACCTCCACCCCTTTGACCATGGCCATCTCGATTACTATCTCGGCGAGGTGGTCGATCTCTTTTTCGCTCAGATTCACGTTGAGCTTCCTTCTCTGCATCGTAACCAGCCATTAATGCTTTCCGGCTTAGATTATTTCTACCCTCCTCATCGATCTTAATGAGTTTAACTTCAATCTCATCGCCAACATTAACAACATCGGTGACCTTGTTGACACGATTGATATCCAGATGAGAAATATGAACTAATCCTTCTCTACCCGGGAGGAATTCCACAAATGCACCGAAGTCCATGGTGCGAGTGACTTTTCCTTTATAAACCTTGCCAACCTCAGGTGCTTCAGTAATTTTGCTTATTATTTCCAAAGCTTTAGCACTACCTTCAGCACTTGCAGATGCAATCACCACAGTTCCATCATCTTCAATATTGATTTCGGCACCAGTATCTTTAACAATCTGACGAATGACTTTTCCACCCGGACCTATAACAGCTCCGATCATATCAACAGGAATTTTAATTGTCGTTAATCGAGGTGCATACTGAGAAAGTTCTTTACGCGGCTCACTCATTGTCTGTTCCATTACGTCGAGAATGTGGAAGCGACCTTCTTTGGCTTGCATCAGAGATTTCTCAAAAATATCAAACGATATCCCCTGAATCTTTATGTCCATTTGAAATCCTGTGATGCCATCCCTCGTGCCAGCAACTTTAAAATCCATATCACCTAAATGATCTTCATTACCTAAAATGTCGCTGAGGATAGTAACCTTCTCGCCTTCTTTGATAAGGCCCATCGCAATACCCGCAACAGGTTTCTTAATAGGAACACCTGCGTCCATCAATGCGAGTGTACCAGCGCAAACCGTTGCCATAGATGACGACCCGTTCGATTCTAGTATATCGGAAACAATTCGGATAGTGTAGGGAAATTCTACTTCAGATGGAAGTAAATTTTTTAATGAACGCTCGGCTAAGTTGCCATGACCAATTTCTCTACGACCAGTACCGCCAAGTCTTCCAACCTCACCAACGGAGAACGGTGGAAAATTGTAATGCAGCATGAATCGCTTGGTTGATTCAGGAAGAAGTCCATCGAGAATCTGCTCATCCATTTTCGTCCCTAAGGTTGCAGTAGTCAGACTTTGGGTTTCACCCCTTGTAAATAATGCAGAGCCATGAGTACGAGGTAGTAATCCAACTTCACAGGTTATGGGGCGAATATCTTTCTCTCCCCTACCATCCAGCCGCTTATGATCGTTTAGAATCATCTTTCTCATTTCTTCATACTCGATGTCGTCTAGAATTTCAGCGATGAGGGTTTTCTTTGATTCTAGAAAAGCAGCCGGACTTTCACCAAACAACACCTGATCAGTTTCATCGAACTGGAGATTGTAAGATGCAATTTCTGTTTTTAATATTTCGATGGTATTTAGAAATATTTCTTCATTCTTCTTTCTTCTGTCATCTTTCATCAGAACCAGGTGGGTAACTTCTTCCAAATTAGCACGTGCAATCTTTGAGACTATATCAAACAATTGCTTTTTTAATTCATTAACTATAACCTCGCGCTTAGTTTTATGACATTCATTCTGCAGTTCGATTTGGAGTTGACATAACTGCTTAATATGTTCATAAGCGAACTTCAATGCCTCAAGCATATCTTGCTCAGAGATTTCTTTAGCATCACCCTCAACCATCACGATCGAGCTGTTTGTTCCGGCAACGGTAACGTCCATGTCGCTGGATTCTAACTGTTTGAATGTAGGATTGATAATGAGTTGACCATCAATTCTGCCCACCCGAACCTCTGCAATCGGACCATCAAAAGGAATATCTGATATCATCAGCGCAGCAGATGCACCAATAGCTCCTAAGATATCGGAATTGTTTTCCTGATCGGCTGAGAATACAGCTAACATAACCTGTGTTTCACTTCTGAATGTTTTGGGAAACATTGGTCTAAGTGGGCGGTCGATCAGGCGTGATGAAAGTATCTCTTTCTCCGATGGCCGACCCTCGCGTTTAAAGAAACCGCCTGGAATTTTCCCTGCAGCAGCCGTCTTTTCTCGATACTCAACTTGCAATGGGAAAAAGTCCTGCCCTTCGACAACCTCTTTACTTGCAACAACAGTAGCAAGTACCATCGTATCACCATATCTGACCATTACCGCTCCATCAGCTTGTTTGGCGTATTTACCAGTTTCGATGGAGAATATTCTTCCACCTATTTCAACATCTTTTCTTATTATCATTTTAACTTTCTACTTTTATTATACAATAATTTATTTTCTCAGATCAAGTTCAGAAATGATCTTCCGGTAGCGCTCAACATTTTTTTCCTGTAGGTAATCCAACAAACGTCTACGCTTGCCGACCATCTTTAACAATCCCTGACGGGAATGATGATCTTTCACATTTTTTTCAAAGTGCGGTGAAAGCTCGTTAATGCGATTCGTTAGAATTGCAACCTGCACTTCCGGTGATCCTGAATCAGTTGGAGATTTTCCGTACTTGTTCATGATCTCTTGTTTCTGTTCTTTTGTTAATGGCATATTACTTCTCCTTAATACTAATCTATATTGTTTGAACTTCAGTTATATACTTCATACACAGATTGCGATCTGACTGCAATTGTGAGATTAATTCTTCTTTTGATGAAAAATTTATTTCGGATCTTATTCTTTTTAAAAATTGTATTGTTAATTCTTTTCCATAGAGGTCATTATTGATCTTAAAAATATTTACTTCAATGATCCTGGTGGAGTCGGATTTAAATGTTGGACGAATACCGATATTCAACATACCATAGTATTGGTGATTGTCCATATTTATTGAAACAAAATAGACTCCATCTAATGGGATTAATTTTTTATTTGATTTTGGTTGAATATTGGCAGTCGGGAAACCGAGTGTTTCACCTCTTCTATCACCTTCGATCACGATACCATCGAGAGAATATGGTCTATTAAAATATTCAGCTGCACGCTCAACATCACCGCGTGAAAGTAAGTTACGAATTTTTGAGCTACTTATGACTTCACCCCCAAATGAAACAGGCTCAACAACATTGACATCGAATTTATACTCAGTGCTCATTCTTTGTAATTCATCAATATTTGATTTTCGATCCCGACCAAACATATGATCGTAACCTACGATCACCTCACTCAATCCAATACCATTAACCATATATTTTTCATAAAATTCTTTTGATGTCTGCCGTGAGAAATCATAGCTGAATTTGATTATGAGAACGGCATCGACACCAAAAATATTCATAAGATTGATTCGTTCATCCAGCGTGCTTAATAACATAATTTGTTCTTTCCCCACAATATCACGTGGATGGGGATCGAATGTTAGAATAACACTCCGAGAAGCGTGTGTTTTTGCACGGCTCGTAAGTATACTTATGATTAATTGATGCCCAAGATGGACGCCATCGAACGTTCCTATCGTAACTATGGAATGTGGATCATATTTTAGTTCTTTAATTGAATTAGCAACAATCATGCGAAAACCATCTCAGGGAGAAATATCATCTTTCCCCTTTTCCTCCATCATCCTTATGAATTTGTTTTATCAGGTTATTAATCTTTTCGGCGCGATCAAGAGTTTCATCAACGTAGAAATGGATAGAAGGTGTAAATTTCAGTCTGATATTAGCACCAATAAAAAACCGTATTTCGTTTTTATGACTTTCCAGCATTTGTAATGTCAATGCTTTTATATCAGAGGAACCCATAATACTCACGTAAATTTTTGCAATGCGTAGATCAGTTGTAACATGGACCTCGGTGACTGTAATAAAACCATACGACGGATCACGGAATTCCCTTGTAAAATACATTCCAACTTCTTCTTTGATGAGAGATGCAACTCTTTCTGTTCTAAGTGACATGTGATTAGTCCTTACGAGAGCTTCCGTTTTGTTTCCACAATCTTAAACGCTTCTATAGTATCGCCAACTTTGATGTCATTGTAACCATCCAAGCTAATGCCACATTCAAAGCCAGATTCAACTTCACGAACATCATCTTTGAATCGTTTCAGTGATGATAATCCTCCTTCAAAGATAACAATACCATCGCGGATTAGTCTTATTTTATTTCCTCGAGCAATGTTGCCATCTTGGACAGCGCAGCCGGCGATTGTTCCAACTTTTGGTATCTTAAAAACATTACGTACCTCAATCGTGGCGGTTATCTCTTCCGTCTTTTCCGGTGCCAATAAGCCTTCAAGTGCTTTTTTAATATCTTCGATTGCGTTATAAATAATGTTGTAGTTGCGAATATCAACATTTTCCTGTTCAGCAAGTCGGCGTGCGTTCAAATTTGGTCGAACGTGAAAACCGATGATGACTGCATCAGATGCGGCAGCAAGAAGAACATCTGATTCAGAGATAGTACCTACCGCACGATGAATGACATTTATCCGCACTTCTTCGTGAACTACCTTCATAAGAGAATCCGCCAATGCACCTACTGATCCATCCATGTCACCTTTTACGATAATTTTTAATTCTTTAATCTGACCATCTTTAATTTTTTGTGAAAGATCGTTTAAGGTGATGCTGTGAATAAGACGGAAATCTTGCTCACGTTTCAATTGCTGGCGTCTGAGACTGATGGCGCGAGCTACGCGCTCATTTTCTACTACAACAAAATTATCTCCAGCTTGTGGAATTCCATCGAATCCAAGAATTTGTACAGGTGTTGAGGGTTTTGCAACTTCGACACGATTTTCACGTTCATCGTACATTGCTCTAACTTTTCCGCTTTGGATACCAGCAATGAAAGAATCACCAATTCTTAGCATTCCTTTCTGAACGAGGATCGTTGAAATCGTACCTTTACCTTTATCAACTTTTGCCTCGATGACAACTCCTCGAGCCATACGATGAGGGTTTGCTTTCAGATCCAAAACATCTGATTCGAGTAATATTTTTTCGAGCAATACATCAACATTCTTTCCCGTGCGGGCAGAAATTTCAACACATTGGTATTTCCCACCCCACTCTTCAATCAAAACATTTTTGTCGGATAACTGTTGGCGAATTCGATCTGGATTTGAGTCAGGTTTGTCGGTTTTATTAATTGCTATTATGATCGGTACATTAGCTGCTTGTGCATGGCTTATAGCTTCAACAGTCTGAGGCATAACACTATCATCTGCCGCTACAACGAGAACAACAATATCCGTAATCTGAGCGCCGCGTGCACGCATTGCAGTAAATGCTTCATGACCGGGTGTATCAAGAAAACTTATGCTCTTATTGTTATCCAGGGTTACCATGTAGGCCCCAATATGCTGTGTAATACCGCCTGCTTCACCAGCTACCACATTACTTCTGCGAATATAATCCAACAATGACGTTTTTCCGTGATCGACATGTCCCATAATGGTTACCACAGGTGAACGAGGTTCTAAGTCGCGCTCATCATCAGGTGCATCAACAATATCTTCAGCGGTTTCCGTAATGAATTTTACCTCAAGACCAAATTCATCGGCAACAAGTGTAATAGTATCTTTATCCAATCGCTGATTGATTGAAACCATCAATCCCAATTCAATACATTTCTTAATAACATCAGATACATTCACGCCCATCATATTCGACAGCTCATTAACAGAAATAAATTCTGTAACCCTAAGGATTGATTTCTCTTTTTCGAGTTGCTCAAGATGTTTTTGTTCTTCGATAAGCCGTTTTTCTTTTCTCTTTTTCTTATAAACCGTTCGTTGGAGTGCTACTCCTGCATCATCAATCTCGGCAAGTGTGCGCTTGATAGCTTCTTCTACTTCTTCTTTATCGACCTCCCTAAATTTTAATTTCCGTTTCTTCTTAGCTTTCCGCAGCAGCTCATCCTCCTCCTTTTCTTTCAGGAGAGCTGGAGCTTCTGTTTTGATTCTTTTTTTCTTCTTTTTCTTCTTCTTCAATTCCTCTTCGGCTGACTCTGCCGATGTAGTTTCCGATGGTGTCATACCTTCATGTATTGCGGCGGCACGCTCAACTTCTTCAAGATCAATCTTTCCTTTTATTGTCAATCCCATCCTAGGAGTTGGACGACGATGAAGTTCCGGCTCTTTTTTCTCAGCGACTTTTTTTGTCTTTTTTTGTTCAGCTGGAGGTTGGATCACTGGCGGGATTGTGACTGCTTCAGGTTGAATAACTTCAGATTCAACTATCTTCGGCGGAGGTGTCGGCTTTTCTAAAGCCGATGTTGGCTCGGGTGGAATAAATTTCGGAACAACAATTTGCTGTTCTTCTATCTTCTTCGCTTCAATTTCAACGGGAGCTATATGTGCTTGCATTACTTTTGTTGGAACCGGTGCAGGTGGTTCTTCAACTTTTCGCTTTTTAACCGGTTTTTCTTTGGGTGCTTCTTCAATCGAAGGTGCCGTTTTGGCCTCGGCTTTTTTCTTCGCATTATGAATCGTCTGTATTTTCTTCTGATGTTTCTCGGCAACCTCTTTATCTTTCTTGAAGTGGGATGATATATCGTGCATCATAGCATCATCCATTACCGACATGTGACTTTTAACTTCATGTCCCTTCTTTTTAAGATAGTCCATTAAGGTTTCGTGCGAGATATTTATCTCTTTTGCGATCTGATAGATTTTTTTCTTCGATTGAGGTTTATCTGTCATATGATTATTTGTGACGCTATTTTCTTTTATGATTCTTTACGTCCATCAGTTACTGTTGCTTCATCTTTCGGCACGTTCGCATCATCAATTTCCTGTTTTATTTCCTTTGATGGAGCAGATTTTTCCATTATTTTCATTACACCTTCTTCATCTATCTCTGCTTCTTCAAGTTCTCGCTGCATCATTTCTTTGATTGATTTTATTTTATCTTCCGATAATCCATCAATTTCAAGAAGATCATCCATGTTGGCATCGAGGATACTTCGTGCGGTCTCGTATCCTTCATCTATCAATCGTTCATATAACGGCTCACCTAATTCTTCCCTGAACTCATCAAGGTCCATATCGTATTCTTCCTCACCGCCTTCTTTTATCAGATTTATCTGATAACCTGTAAGCTGTGTGGCAAGACGGATATTTTGTCCGGCACGACCGATAGCAAGCGATACCTGATCTTTTTCCACTACGACAGTTGCAGTTTTGCTCTCCTTATCAACTTCGATGCTTTTTAGTTTTGCAGGAGCAAGAGATCTTTGAACGTAAACCGAAGGATTATCACTATAATTGATTACATCAATATTTTCGTTATTCATCTCACGGACAATAGCATGAATACGAATCCCTTTCATACCCACACATGCCCCGACTGCATCGATCCTATCATCATGAGATTCAACTGCAATTTTGGAGCGTTCACCTGCCTCTCGGACAACAGCTTTTATTTCAATGATTCCATCATAGATTTCAGGAATTTCTGTCTCGAACAACTTGGCAAGAAACTTTGGATCAGATCGTGAAATGATCACCATTGGTGTTGCAGTGTTCTTTCGAACTTCTTTAATAATCGCTCGGATAGTTTCGCCCTTTCGATATCGCTCCTTTGCGATCTGTTCATTCTTAGGAAGAATAAGCTCGTTGCGGTTATGATTTACAAGAATTTCACCTTTTCGGATTTGATAAATCTCACCGACTATTATCTCACCGATTGAATTACTATATTCGTTATACACGACTTCTTTTTCAACTTCTTTTATTCGCTGATTTAAATTTTGCTTCGCAGCAATAATAAGTCTTCGTCCAAAATTTTGCAGATCAACAACTTCAACGAAATCATCACCTATCTCGAGTGGTTCGTCTGTCTTTTTACGTACCGTCGCCAAATCGATCTGAGTATTCGGATCAGTTACATTATCCACGATCGCTTTTTCAAGATATATTTCGATATCCCCTTTATCCATATTCACGACAACATCGAACCGTGCTTCCAAGCCGTATTTTTTCCTAACCATCATCGAAAATACTTCTTCGATGATGCTCGCCAACATATCTTTATCGATTCTTTTCTCTCGAACCATCTGAGAAAACGATTCTACGATTTCGTAATTCATCCTAACCTCTGTTATTAAAAATAAATTCTGTCATCCTTGTTTACCATACTGTACATACATGAGTTTCAAAAATGGAATCGAATGCTATCTTCTGTGTTGAATCATCATCCAATTGTAAGTCAATCGTATCGGGATTCGCAGCTTGTAATATTCCCTCAATCTTTGCTACCCGCTGCTCACCTCTATGTTTTACAATAACTTTCCTGCCAATATATTTTGGATATTGACGGGGATACTTAAGCGGTCTATCAATCCCTGGCGATGATACGACAAGATGGTATCTCTGTTGAAGAACATCGTTCACATCGAGTGCCCGTGATAACTCACGACTTATATCGGCACAAAAATCTGTTGTGATACCGTCATCATTATCAACAAATACTTCAATAATCTTGCCTTTATCGTTACCGTGGATTGCTATATCTATTATGAATCCACCTTTAGATTCAACGATAGGTATGGCGATTTCTTCAATTTTTAAAGCTAATGACAATGATTACTAATATAATTTAAAAATAAATCCTATTAAAAATATTCAAAAAAAAAGTCCCATTGGTGGGACTTTCCTTCGAGGACATTTTAATATAATAATCATTTTATTTAATAGCAAATTGATTTTATTGCCCATTGGGTAGAAGAATATGCGAGGATGATTTCAACATTTTCACCTTCAAATATTTTTATCATTTTCCTGAAGTTATCTTTAACAGTTCTTGGGAGTGAAGTTCGAGGATCGAGCCAAACATGTATTGCAATATTTTCAGCAATCAGTCGACAACTCGAGGTCTCCTAAATGTTTCACTCAAAAGCAAAGCTTGTATCTCGGATATATAAAACGCGTGTATAAATATTCAGTAATTCATCGAATCGTGCAGGGGATTTATAGTCGATCTCATTTCGAACAAGCACTACGTTGAATTCTTTCTGAACTTGACCGACACTTATGTTTATTCCAAGATGTTTGAGATATTCGATACGTGCTACTTCAAGATATTGAAGATAAATAGAATTATGGACGATACCTAGTGTATCCACTTGATAACTTCGAACACGAATTTGCGCCACATGCTGAAACTTGGATTTATCCATTATTTTATTTGAAAAGAGATTTAAATACTTTCACAGCATCTTTCACTTGATCCATTGAGACATCGAGATGCATGACTGTCCGTATAGATGTGCTTCGCTCAGGTGTTAAGAGCACACCATTTACTTTTAAAAGATTTAAAACTTCTTGTTGGTTTTTTCCACTTGGTGCAATATCAGCAATGACCATATTTGTTTGAACTTCGTTTAAGTTAATGCCGATTTGTTTACGCTGATTCAATTCAGTGGCAAAGTAACGCGCCTTATTGTGATCTTCTTCTAATCTATCTATGTTGTTATCAAGTGCATATAGAGCCGCTGCAGCCAGAATACCTGCCTGTCGCATTCCCCCCCCAAATATTTTGCGATACACTCTCGCTCGTTGTATGAATTCTTCACTACCGATGATAATCGAACCAATCGGGGCACCAAGCCCTTTTGAGAAACAAACAGAAAGAGAATCAAAATAAAGTGCATATTCTTTCAAAGATACCCCTGATGCAACAGATGCATTCCATAATCGAGCACCATCGAGATGCATTTTGATGTTTTCGTTGAGGGAAAGATTACGGATTCTTATTATCTCATCCAAAGGAATTATCGAGCCGGCTGAGCGTCCATGTGTATTCTCGATGCAGATCAGTTTTGTTGGTGGAAGATAATATGCTTTGGGACGAATCGTATTTTTGATTTGTTCAACCGTCATATTACCACTTCGACCCGGAATCGGCATCACCTGAACACCTGCTAATAACGATGGTGCAGCAGTTTCATAAATGAAGATATGAGAATCTTGCTCGACAATGATTTCATCTCCGGGCTGCGTGTGAACTTTTATACAAACCTCATTCCCCATCGTACCGCTTGGTACAAAAAGTGACGCTTCTTTCCCGAACATTTCAGCAATCAGATTCTGTAATCTATTAACTGTCGGGTCTTCTCCATAAACATCATCTCCCACTTCTGCTTTTATCATTGCTTCTCGCATGGCAACTGAAGGTTTGGTTACCGTATCACTTCTTAAATCAATATATTGCATGTAATTCCTTCTTTCGAATGTGATTGTAGAATTTATTTCCAAATGCTGCAGTCAAGAAAATTGCACTAAACATAATTGACAGATCAGCTACCCAGTTGCCGTTGCGTGTATAAAAGGTTAACTGGCCTCTTGGCTCGATCTTATCAAAGAGCGTCTTTCGTTCGTACATACTAGTCTGCTGCACAATATTACCAAGTGGATCAATGAAAAAAGAAATCCCCCCGTTAGCACATTGTACAACCCATCTACGATTTTCGACTGCTCGGAGGATTGCAAATTGTTTATGTTGATACGCTCCTGATGTATTTCCCCACCAGCTATCGTTAGTTATTACCGTGAGGAACTGCGCACCTTTTCTAACGAATGAAGCAACTAAATCGGGATAGATAGATTCATAGCAAATCATGTTTGAGAATTTTATCTCCTCACCTTTTAAAGTCTGGCAGCTAAACACGGTAGTATCTTTTCCATGCGCCCAACCACCTAAACCAAAATTCCACTGCATAGCATTTAGGAAACTAAGGGCTTCAGAAAAGGGAACTCTCTCAGCAAACGGTACAAGTATAATTTTCGCGTACTTTTGAATTTCTTCACTCATAGGGCGAAGTAGCATTGAGCTGTTGTAAGTATCGTAATATTGACCACTCACCGACTTTTTAGCGCTGCCCGGTATGACATCTGTTTCACGATAATAATAAATGTCGGGAATGCCTGTGAGGAGGTTAATATTCAAAATGTCTGCCTGTGATCTTATTTGATCGAAATAAAAACGATTTCCCGGATGTAAGACATAAAACGGTGGAGCAGTTTCAGGCCAAATAACAAGGTCGACAGATTTATTTCCAACTTCATTTGTTTGTTGCTGGATTCGTGTAAGCGGCTCATCGGGGTTACCACTCCATTTTTCAAATGGATCTATATTGGGCTGAATAACAGCAACATGAACAATGTTATATCTAGAAAAAGAGTTATGTTTAAGGATAAAAGTACCATATACTTTCGGTAAAAAATAAAGTATTAAGATTCCCAATAGGAGTAAGATGGATTTATTGGAAAATGGTTTCCATTCTTTCGAAATTATTTTGGCAATTAATAGGAAACCCAACACATTCAACCATAGCAGCCAAAACGATATTCCATAAACACCGGTGAAGCTTGCAAATTGGATTATTGCAAGATCGTATGTCTGAGTATTACCCAGAATTAACCATGGAAAACTGATTTCAGTTAATGAATGAAGATACTCGAATGCTACCCAGAGAAACGGAAATACAAAAATTGAAATGTTAAAACCAAGATGCCGTCGAATGAATATCCACGCAATAATTGGAACACAGAAAAAAAACGGATGACCAAGCAGTAACAAGGCGCCGGCAATCATTTGGTAGATATCTTTACAAAAAGCATAACCACCAGCCCAATATAAAGTGAGAAGATTGAAAATAAAAAATACTAAATAAGAATACCGGAAAGCAACACCATATCTTTCGATAGATTCAAAAAGAATGAAAAAAGGAATAAATGCAAATGCTGCTGTGACACCTGTTGGAACGGGAGGAAATGCTAATCCAAGCATCAAACCAGATATAGTTGCTAGAATAAATCTATATGTTCGCAGTTTCATTGTTTACTGATAAGGTTGGATACCTTTTTGATAACATCTCCCACAAAATGATCACCATTGCTGCACATAACATACCAACCAATGCTCCTCCAATAACATCGGATGGATAATGAACTCCGACACTTACTCTTGAGAAAGCCATAAGACCTGCATATATATAAGCGATCCATGACCAGCGGCGATAAAAAAATGAGATCAACGTTGCGAATGCAAAATTATTGGCAGCGTGCGATGAAGGAAAAGAATATCCACCCCCACACGGCACGAGAAGATGAATGTTTTCTAATACAGGTAATCCATTGATAAGATGGCAAGGTCGTGGACGCGCTACTAATGTTTTAATTATACTACTGCTAATCTGATCACTTGTGATGATTATTGGAATCAGCAGAACAGCGGCAATCCTTCCTTTCTTTCCTCCCCGCCATATTAACAATAATAAGAAACCGCCTGCCAGCCCTAAACCAATCCAGGATTGATTCCAATTTGTAAGTGTTGGCATGATCAAATCAAATATTGGATTGGAGAGAGTTTGATTACAAAAATCAAAAATTGCTATATCTAAAGAATAAAGAAACTCAAGCATTTTTCTTCTTCTTTATTGTTTGATAAAAATATCTTATCGCCGCACCAGTTAACAGAAGTACGAACAGTACTGTGATTGCGATACTGTAAGATTTTAAGTAATAACCGATTTTTTCCCAATGCATACCTAAAGAATAACCGGCATACACGAGTATTCCATACCACATCATTGAGCTTATGAAAGAAAGTAAAGTCGTTTTTTTAAAGCCCAATTCCGAGATACCGGCAAAAAATGAAACTATCGCACGTGTGCCTGATAGAAACCGGTTGCCCACAATGAGCCAGAAACCGTATTTTGCAAACCATTTTTCAAATTTATGTAAAGTCTCAAGTTTTATAAATTTGATTTTACCAGTCTCAAGAATCTTTCTGCCGAACCATTTTCCAATTCCAAACATTACCATGAAACCCAACGTTCCGCCTAAAGTCCCGGCAAAAAAAGTGGCCAGGAAATGCCCTTTTTCCATTCCAGCTAATGCACCACCAAATACAACTAGCACATCGCTTGGTGCGGGAGGAAAAAGATTTTCAATGAACGCAACAACAAATATTGTTGCATAAATCCAGAATGGATCGAGAGTTGCAAGCGAATGGATGAAATCGTTCAATGTGGGAATAATTATATACCCAAATTTAAAGTGATGGAACGAATAGAGGCAACAGCATAGGCGGCAGCTCCATCGCCCATACCGATAAAACCAAGTTCTTCATTTGTTGTTGCTTTGACCGAGACTTGATTTAAGTGAAGACCAAGTGCCAGTGAGATATTCTCGTGCATTTTTTTTATATGAGAACTAATCTTCGGTTGTTGAAGTAGAAGTGTCGAATCGACATTGATAATCTCATAATTATTTGATCGTATTAATCCACCCACATGCCGCAACAAGACGATACTTGAAATATCTTTAAAGCGCGGTTCGGTATCCGGAAAATGCTTACCAATATCGCCAAGCGCCGCTGCTCCTAAAAGGGCATCTGCCAGTGCGTGGCAAAGAACATCCGCATCCGAGTGACCGACCAAACCTTTGATGTACGGAATCTCGACACCACCAAGAATAAGCTTTCGATTGGTTACCAATCTATGAACATCATAGCCAAAACCAAAACGTACTTCCATATTTTACCGTATCTCAAAATTGTAATAATGTTGATTTGATTCTTTCCAGTTTACTTTTAAGTCAGTCACTCGCGCAGTCCGCGGCCCTACTTTTACATCTTTTATAAATTCTTCGATTAACGACCTTTCTCCGGCTACCTCGATTTCAACATCGCCGTTGAATAAATTATTTACAAAACCGTTGATTCCTAGACCATTTGCCTTGTGATAGACATAATACCTAAATCCAACTCCCTGAACCATTCCGCTGACGATTATATGTGCACAAGCTTCCATAACAAGGCTATCATTTAAAAAAATACGAGGAAATTGTCTGAAAGTCAAACATTTTAATTCGGCGATTCCTTTTCTATCCTAAGCAATTATCAAATTTGAAATTCACATGCTTGAAGAGTATATTGAATCATCGGCATTAATTCAAACTGACCAACAAATGAGTAAAGAGAAGAATAAACCATCTGAGACTGAAAAGACAATTTATCAAACAGATAAAACACATCGTCATCATGATAGATGGCTAGATGTTTGCGATGCGATGCCGGATATGTGCTTTATCCTTTCCGACAAAGGGATTCTTCTTGAAGCAAATAAGAAAGGTCATGCGATAATAAATGGAGCCATAGGTACTTCTTCAAATGCTGGCTTTACATCACTTCTCCTTCCGGAGTGCCGAACTGCTTTTAAAGAAAAGTTAAATCAATGTTTAAAAGATAATTCAAGCTCACAGATGGAAGCAGAATTTATCCATTCAGACAAGCTGCTAAATGTAGAACTTTATCTCAGCAGGTTTTCTCTCGATAAAGGAGCATCGAAAAAGGGATGCCTCGTTGTAGCGCGGGATATCTCGGAAAGAAAAAGGCAAGAATTAGATTTACTCCGATTCACAAATCTCGCTCATTACACTGTTAATCCTATCGAAATAACTGATCCCGAGGGAAAGATAACTTATGTGAATCCTGCTTTCGAGCGAGTTAGCGGTTATACAAGCGATGAAGTTATCGGGAAGAATCCAAATATCTTCAGCAGCCGAAAACACCATCCAAGCTTCTGGCAAAAGATGTGGCAAACAATTTCATCAGGAAAAGTGTGGGTTGGTGAAGTAGAAAATAACCGATGCAACGGAGAACCTTTTTATACTCAATTATTAATTTCACCAATCATCAACAATAATCAAGAAATAGTCGGATATTTTGGTATTCACCGTGATCTTTCGGATAAGAAATACTTAGAGCAGCAGCTTATTCATGCTCAGAAGATGGAAAGCATTGGAATGCTTGCGGCTGGTCTTGCGCACGAAGTTGGAAATCCGCTTGCTTCAATATCCTCGCTCGTCCAGGTCATCCAACGCACAAGCGAAGATGAATTCATACAAGACAAACTTGAGCTAATTAAAAGTCAGATAGCACGTATATCAAGAATCATTCGTGACTTGGTTGATTTTTCAAGACGATCAACCTACGAAGTCCAGCTTACGGATGTGAACAAAACAATTTATGATGCTGTTGAGATTATCAAGGTGAGTAAAAAGGCAAAAGATATTCTATTTAATATAACGCTCGATGATAATTTACCCTTATTGCCACTTGTACCTGACCAGATTGAGCAGGTTTTCATAAACTTACTTTTAAATGCTGCAGATGCGCTGCAGGATCAACAGCAGCGAACTTCATCCGGCACCAAAATTAGACAGAAGATCATCACTGTCTCTTCCACAATCAATGATGATTCTCTTCTCGTTACTGTTGAAGATAATGGTAAAGGAATCCGTCAAGATGATCTTCCGAAAATATTTGAGCCGTTTTATACTACAAAGAAAGTCGGTGAGGGAACCGGACTTGGACTTTGGGTAAGTTATGGCATCATTAAAAGTTTTCAGGGTGAAATCAAAGTAAAAAGCGCGGAAGGAATTGCTACAACATTTACGATAAGACTTCCTGTTCAAACATAATTGAATTAGAATAAAATGGCAAACAGAATATTAGTTGTTGACGACGAGAAGATAATAAGGGAATCCATGTCTTTCATTTTAAAGAAAGAAGGATTCAGTGTTATGGAAGCATCGAATGGAAAAGAAGCGTTTCAATTACTCACCGAAGATACATTTGATCTTATCATAACAGATATCGAAATGCCGGAAATGAAAGGTATTGACTTGCTTGATAAAGCGATGCATATTAGCCCACAGACTTCCGTTATGGTTATTACTGCTTATGGTTCGGTGGAGACAGCAATTTCTGCATTGCGTAAAGGTGCAAGTGATTATATTCTAAAACCAATTGACTTTGACGATTTACTGCTCCGCATTCATCGGCTTCTGAATTATAAAAAAATCTCGCTCGAAAATCAGATATTACGGAGGGAGCTTCATCAGGAGTTTAACTTTGCCAACATCATCGGTAAAAGCACGGCGATGCAAAAAATATTTCAAACGATTGCAATGGTTGCACCAACCGACAGCACTGTATTAATAACAGGCAAAAGTGGAACCGGAAAAGAACTTGTAGCTCGTGCGTTACACTTCAACAGTGGAAGAAATACACAACCGTTTATTGTTGTTAATTGCGGAGCGATCTCAGAGACACTTATTGCAAGTGAATTGTTTGGACACAAGAAAGGGGCATTTACCGGCGCAGTTGTAGATAAAATTGGATACTTCAAAGCTGCTGATGGTGGAACACTTTATCTGGATGAGATTAGCGAGATGCCCCTTCAGCTTCAGGTAAAATTGTTAAGAGCAATTGAACAGAAAGAGATAGTACCTGTTGGTATGTCTACACCCCTAAATGTTGATGTGCGAATCTTAGCTTCAACCAACCGGGAGCTGAGAAAAGAAGTTGAAGTGGGGCGCTTCCGTGAAGATTTATTTTACCGCTTAAATGTTGTTGAACTACATTTGCCTTCACTTGCTGAACGACGCGATGACATACCTTTGCTTGTGGAACATTTTGTAGAAAAGTGCCGTAACCAGCTCCGAAAAACTATCAAAGGTGTTGATAACGAGGTGATGAGGAGAATGGTTCAGCATGAGTGGAAAGGAGAAATTCGCGAGCTTGAGAATATTATCGAGCGCGCTATAATATTTTGTAACGGCGATTTCATTACAATGGACGATTTACCCGAGGTGATGAATACAACTCCGCCCCAACAATTTATCGAAAGCGGCAAATCACTCGAAGATGCCATGAACGAACTAACTCGCCAGTACATTCTTGCCTCCCTTCAAAGAAATAATTTTGACAAAGAGAAAACTGCCCAAGAATTGAAAATCAGTCTGCCTACCCTTTACAGGCGGATAAAAGAGCTGAATATTATACAATAATAAGGGATTTTACATATGAAGCTGACAGAACATTTTACATTGGATGAAATGATTATACTCAGAGTGCGCGGCTCGGTTTGGTATTGAGAATACACCGGATATAGAACAAATCGAAAATCTTCGTCTCCTATATATTAATAGCCTTGAGCCGCTAAGATTGATTGTTGGAAAACATATCATCATTTCGAGCGGATATCGCTCACCGGAGTTCAATAAAAAAATCGGAGGCGACCCATATTCTCAACACACAAAAGGGCAAACGGCTGATTTTAATATTTCAGATTTATCAATCGATAAAGTGATTTCAACAATCATCGAAAACCGATTACCCTTCGATCAACTGATCAACGAATTTGGAAGCTGGGTTCATGTATCGCATTCACCGAATCTAAGAAACCAGGTATTGTTGGCACGACGTAAAAATGGAAAAACAGTTTATGTCCCATTTCCTTAAATCGAATGATAAAGCATAACCAATTCTTATAAATTTTACCCTCTGGATAGTATTAATCTCTCTTGGATAAAAAATAATTTGATGAAATTACCGAAACATATTTTGTTTCTGCTTTCGGTTTATCTTATAGGTATACTCATCTTCACAACATTCAGGATCATTTTGTTACTGACAGAATTGAAACAAATTTATTCGCTCCCCGATAAAGCTTCTATATTAGCACAGGCATTTATAATGGGCTTCAGATTCGATACAGT
>CAYGZC010000196.1:0-1704 GCA_964354225.1 uncultured Chlorobiaceae bacterium
GTTACCCGTTGCTTATCTTATTCCTCCACAGTGGCAGGAAGTGATAAAGCGGCTCAAACTTCACGGGGTAAGAATCGGGCGGTTGAAAAAACCGACAGAACTTGAAGTTGAAATGTACAGATTCTCAAACTCAAAGTGGCAGCAAAATCCATACGAGGGAAGGCATTCAGTTACTTATTCGGTTGAGAAATTTAGTATGAAGCAATCTTTTCCAATCGGGACTGCGGTAGTCCGGCTGAATCAACGTGCGGCACGTGTTGCTATCCACGCGCTTGAGCCCGAAGCACCTGATGCGTTTGTGGCGTGGGGATTTTTCGATGCAATCTTCGAACAGAAAGAATACACTGAAGATTACGTCATGGAACCGATAGCACGTGAAATGCTTGCAAACGATTCCACACTCAAACAAGAATTTGAATCAAAGCTCAAATCAGATACAACATTTGCAAAGAACCCATTTGCGCGATTGAATTTCTTCTACCAACATTCACCCTACTGGGATAAGCAGGTGAATTTATATCCAGTTGCACGGCTGATTAAAGATGTTAGGCTTGAAACTGTAAGGGAAGATTAAGCAGGAAATATAAGATTAGAATTGGTTGTAGGAAAATTCACTTGCAACCTTCCATAAAGACTCCGATATTTTTTATAGAACCTTCAAATTGATTATGATTTTATTTAATCGGATATTATACCAAGGATTTTATTTATGAGAGTGATTAAAATATTTGTTCTAAGTTTAGTTCTTCCGATTTTTTGTTTCACTCAAGCTATCCAATGGAAAAGTCTCAATGGATTGCCGGGGATTTATTTCATGCGTGAAGCAGCCGAGGGTAAATTATTTGCGGTTAGTGATGTTAGCATCTATTATTCTACAGACGACGGACGCTCGTGGGCGCCGAGTAACATCCCCAGAGCTTGGATGATGGAATTTGTAGCCAATGGTAAAACATGTGTTGTTTACAGATTTTTAGAAAACATTCCTAATTATCAACAAGTATATATGTCGACCGATAATGGGTTGATTTGGAACCGAATTTTGAGCGCAAAAGGGATTCATGGAAATTTTATGGTTTCAGATTCCGGAATTGTATTTGGAATTAATTATAGCACTTGTCGTATTGTCCGATATAACGGGATAAAATGGGATACTATAGGTACAAATATTCCTATCGTAGTTGGGGAGCGAGACATTGGGGAAGCAGTAGTTGATCATGCGAATAATTTTTTCGTTCTAGGTAGTGCGGTCTATGGCTATGTTTTTGTTTCCACCGATTATGGTAGAACTTGGCGTATCACTTTTAAACGGCAAACCGTTGGTGCAATCTATGTGACTCCCCAAAATAATGTTATTATTGGAGTAAGCAGGACAGCGGTTTATAATATTGATGGCGGTGTATATATATCATCAGATCAGGGTAATAACTGGGTTGATCTTGGTCTTAAAGATAAAGTAATTCGTTCGGTAACAATAGATAATTCTGATAATATTTATGCCGCCACAACACTCGGCGTTTTTCGTCTCCGAGCGATGACTGGTGACTGGGAGTATGTCGGTCCTGCTGAGAGTGAATTTGTTAGTACGTTCGCAGCTAAATCGGGTACAGTTTTTACAACGAGTTATGATTATAATTATATCAATCCAGAGTCTCCAGATGGAGTGTTGTATCGCTCGACCGATAAAGGTACATTTTGGTCGCCATC
>CAYGZC010000197.1:0-34539 GCA_964354225.1 uncultured Chlorobiaceae bacterium
ACGTCATTGCTTGCCGGCATGTTTGGTTTTGCGCAGAAGCAATATTTCCAGGCGGAACCCGGCGCTGAGAAAGTTCCAAAAGTAAAATTTTAATGGGTTGGTGATATCATTAAAATACCGCAACTTTCCGGTCTATAAGAAAAAAGCATGAACTATATTCCGGGTAAAAAAATATCGCTGATAATTCTTTCCATTCTTCTCTGTGCCGGAATCCTATCCTCACAGGGGGATGATGTCTCCATTCCAGTTATTCGTCAACGCGTAACGGATGCAACAGGAACACTCTCGAATGATGAGTTGAGATTGCTGGAGCAAAAGCTCTACGATTTCGAGCAACAAACTTCAAATCAAATTGTTGTGTTGATGATCGCTTCACTTGAAGGGGAGAGTCTGGAAGACATTTCATACCGTATTGCTGAAAAAAATAAAATTGGTAAGAAGGGTAGAGACAACGGAGTTTTTCTATTTATCGTCAAGGATGACCGAAAGATTCGAATAGATGTTGGCTACGGACTTGAAGGAGTTTTAACCGATGCACTTTCATCACAGATTATTCGCAACGTGATCACCCCAAGATTTCGTAACGAAGATTATTTCGGCGGTATTAATGATGGAGTTGAAGCGATAATGCTCGCAACAAAAGGTGAATTTAAAGGAGGATCAAAAGGAGACAATATCAAAAAGTTTTCTCCCTTTGGCATTATTCTGATGATTATTATCTTCGGTGTTTTTCGAACAATTTTTATGGGTGGCAGACGCCGATCCGTCGGATCAAGTGGAGTTCGTTCAAATTTTCCTTGGTGGTGGGGTGGATTTGGCGGGGGGAGCGGCGGTGGGTTTAGCAGCGGGAGTTTCGGAGGAGGCGGAGGGTTCGGTGGATTCAGTGGTGGAGGTGGAGGTTTCGGCGGCGGGGGAGCGAGCGGAAGTTGGTGAAAAATGCGTTATGAGCGATGAATATTTTGAGTTAAACTATGAATTTGTTTAAAAATAAATATCTTTCAAAAACCGATTTAAAATCTCTCTCCGCAGTCATCGCTGATGCAGAGAAGAACACGGCGGGTGAAATCCGTGTAGTCATTCGCCAGCGAAGGCACTGGAAGGAACGGAAATTATCATTGCAAGACCTTACGCTTCGTGAATTCTATCGACTTGGAATGCAAAACACGCGCGACAAAACCGGTGTATTGATTCTGTTATTATTGTCGGAACGAAAATTTCAAATCATCGCCGATGAAGGAATTCATAAAAAAGTTGAAGAAGGTAAATGGGACAAGATAGCTGGATCGATGACGGAATATTTTAAGAAAGAAAATTATTTCGAGGGTATTGCTGAAACGATACGGGCAGTTGGTGAGGAGCTTGCAAAATATTTTCCGCGTAAAGCTGATGATACTAATGAGCTATCTAATGAGATTATACAGCAGTAACTCCTCCGAATTATGCTTGACCGTATTAAACAACTTGAAAGTATCGCTCTCCAATTAGAACCACCTGCAAATCAACGAGAAGCTTTAATCAAAAGTGTAATCAGTTACTCGGAAGATTTTTTAAATCGAATCCATGAAATACCTGCGTTCATTCCTTCAATCGATAATGGAAAGGGTCTCCTTGATTCACCAATCACCGAGAAGGGAATTGATATTAATTCCGTTATAAAATTAATCGAGCAACATGTGGATAAGCCGGGACTGAATCCAGCTTCTGGTGGTCATCTGGGTTATATTCCCGGTGGTGGTATTTATTTTTCTGCTCTCGGGGATTACCTTGCTGCGATAATGAATCGTTACGCTGGAATCTTTTTTGCTGGACCAGGTGCAGTTCGCATGGAACACATGCTTCTTGATTGGATGGCTGAGATTGTTGGTTATCCAAAAAGTTCTGGAGGAAATCTAACCTCTGGCGGTAGTATTGCAAACTTGATTGGTATTGTAGCAGCAAGGGATGCTCATGGACTAAAAGCCAAGGATTATGATAAATCCGTTATTTATATGACGTCTCAAGTTCATCATTCAGTTAATAAATCTATCCGGATTGCAGGATTGAAAGAGTGTGTTATTCGATTTGTACTGATGGGTGATCGTTATCGAATGAGTGCTGATCAGCTTGAGAAAACGATTATTAGCGATAAGAAATCCGGATTAAATCCATTTCTAATAGTTGCTTCCGCTGGAACTACAGATACTGGGGCAATCGACCCCATGAATACGATCGGAGATATTGCAAAGCAACATCGGCTTTGGTTCCATGTAGATGGCGCATACGGTGCTTTCTTTGCTCTTTGCGATGAAGGCAAGAAAATCCTGAACGGAATGGACAAATCGGATTCCATCGTGATGGATCCGCATAAAGGATTATTCTTGCCGTACGGTTCAGGTGCTGCGCTTGTAAAAGATAAACAAAGTTTGTTCAACGCATTCTGGTATCAGGCAAATTATATGCAGGACGCTCATAAAAATAGTGATGAGCTTTCACCCGCAGATATATCTCCCGAGCTGACGAAACATTTCCGCGGTTTACGGCTCTGGCTGCCGCTTAAGTTAGTTGGTGTTGCACCGTTCCGCGCAGCTCTTGAAGAAAAATTGCTCTTGGCAAGATATTTCTATGAAGAAATTCAGAAGATCAATGGTTTTGAAGTTGGACCATTTCCCGATCTCTCCGTTGTTACTTACAGATACATCCCGAAGAAAGGAGACGCAAACGAATTTAATAAGCGGCTTGTGAAAGAAGTTCAGAACGATGGTCGTGTTTTTATTTCCTCAACCATGCTGAACGGAAAATTTACACTTCGCCTTGCCGTTTTATCTTTCCGTACTCACCTTAGAACAATTGATCTCTTGCTAGAGATCATAAGAGAGAAAGTGAAGTTGCTAAGTAGTTAATTAGCAAGTGGTTTGCGCTAAAGGGACGAAATGTTCTGCAGTTTATAATTCATTAGTAACTCAATATACTTTGGTTTGATACTCTTCTTTTGTTGTAGATGTAAAAAATACTAAGGATTACTCCGAAATACAAAAGCCCTGTGATTTCAAAAGGTTGCAATTGATTCGTGAATGACTTAAATTCTTGAGTCCCAAATCCCATAAAACCATACAACAATTTACTCTACAAGGAGATATTATCTATGAAAAGGTTCCAACTTCTTCTCATAATCGGAGTGGTTTTTTTAATGTATGCCATGCCTGTAATTAGCGGCTCGCTCTCCCAAAAAGAAAATCAATCCGAAGATACTGCAAAATCAAAAGATCCGATGTCGTCGGGCACATTTTCCGGTTTGAAATTCCGTTCCGTCGGTCCGGCGCTGATGTCAGGCAGGATCTCATCCATCGCAGTTAATCCGACTGATAAATCGAACTGGTTCGTAGCCGCGGCGTCGGGCGGTGTTTGGAAAACAACGAACTCCGGCACAACTTGGACTCCTATCTTCGATGATCAAGGATCATACTCAATCGGTTGTGTCACTTTAGATCCTAACAACCCGTTGGTAGTCTGGGTTGGAACTGGCGAAAATAATAGTCAACGAAGTGTTGGTTACGGTGACGGTGTGTATAAATCGGAAGATGGAGGAAAGACATGGAAGAATATGGGATTGAAAAAATCTGAACACATCGCCCGTGTTGTCATCGATCCTCGTAATGCAAGCATTGTGTATGTTGCTTCGCAAGGACCACTTTGGGGACCGGGTGGTGATCGTGGATTATTTAAAAGTACCGATGGAGGAAAGACGTGGAATAATATTCTTAACGTCAGTGAGAATACCGGAATAACCGATTTAGTTATGGATCCCAAGAATCCCGATGTCTTATACGCTTCATCCTACCAACGCAGGCGTCATGTATGGACACTAATTGATGGTGGACCAGAAGGTGGAATTCATAAATCAATAGATGCAGGTGCGACATGGAATAAATTAAAAAATGGTTTACCGTCAGGTGATGTCGGTAGAATTGGATTAGCTATCTCGACCGTCGATAACAAAGTTCTTTATGCAATCGTAGAAGCACAAACAAAGAAAGGCGGATTCTTCCGCTCGGTTGATTGCGGAGCAAATTGGGAGAAGCGCGGCGATTATGTTGCCGGAAGTCCACAATACTATCAAACAATTTATTGTGATCCGAAAGTTATTGATCGTGTATATTCGATGGATGTTATATTACAAGTATCAGATGATGGCGGTAAAACATTTTCCCGACTTGGAGAAAAATCGAAACATGTAGATAACCATGCAATGTGGATCGACTCAGATGATACGCGGCATTACATTGTTGGCTCTGATGGCGGTTTGTACGAAAGTTTTGACCGCGGACAGACGTGGGACTATTTTGCAAATCTACCTATCACACAATTCTATGATGTATGTGTAGACAATTCAAAACCATTTTATTATGTGTATGGCGGTACACAAGATAATTCAACTCTGGGTGGACCTTCGCGAACGCGAAATGCTTCAGGTATTACTAATCAGGATTGGTTTATAACAACGGGCGGAGATGGATTCCAGTCCCGTGTCGATCCTGAAGACCCGAATATCGTTTACAGCGAAAGTCAATATGGTGGACTTGTTCGTTACGATCGTCGTACCGGTGAAGAAATCGGCATTCAACCACAGCCTGGAAAAGGTGAACAGGGATTACGGTGGAACTGGGATTCACCACTCATCATAAGTCCACACAGTCATACGCGTCTATATTTTGCAGCGAATACATTATTCCGAAGTGATGACCGCGGCGATTCGTGGCGAGCAATCAGCGGCGATCTTACGCGGCAGATAGATCGTAATCAGCTTGAAGTGATGGGAAAAATCTGGAGTGTGGATGCAGTTGCAAAAAACGCTTCGACTTCTCTTTATGGCAATTGTACTGCACTTTCTGAATCACCAAAGAAGGAAGGAATGCTCTACGTTGGGACAGATGATGGACTTATTCACGTTACCGAAGACGGTGGTACTTCATGGAAGAAATATGAAAAGTTCACGGGTGTTCCCGAAAAAACATACGTCAGCCGAATACTAACTTCTCAACACAATATTAATACCGTTTATGCCTCATTCGATAATCATAAGATGGTGGATTTCAATCCATACATCCTGAAAAGTACTGATGCAGGTAAGACTTGGACTTCAATAAAAGAAAATCTTCCTGCCAATGGACCTGTTCTTGCAATTGGAGAAGATCATGTGAATCCAAATCTCTTATTTGTCGGGACGGAATTCGGTGTTTTCTTCACTGTCGATGGCGGACAGAAATGGATTCAGATCAAAGGTGGTTTGCCAACAATTGCTGTGCGTGATCTTGCAATTCAAAAAAGAGAAAACGATTTAGTCCTTGCAACATTTGGAAGGGGCTTTTATATACTTGATGATTATTCGCCACTCAGATCAATCAAGAAAGAAATTTTTGAAAAAGACGCAGTTACCTTTTCCATTGAAGATGCGATGATGTACATGCAAGCATATCCACTCGGTGGCTCGAAAAAAGCGACACAGGGTGAATCGTTTTATAATTCATCCAACCCACCATTCGGTGCAGCATTCACGTACTATTTGAAAGATGCACTTAAGACGAAGAAGGAAATCCGACAAGAAGCAGAGAAAGAAGAGGAAAAGAAAAAACAACCGGTTCGATATCCAACATTCGATGAGTTACGAGCAGAAGATGAAGAAGAAGCACCCTCAATTATTTTGACTATTACGGATGTAAACGGGAATGTGGTAAGAAAATTGAGTGGGGCAAATTCGAAGGGAATTAATCGAGCCACATGGGATTTATGTTATCCATTACCGTATCTTGCAACACCGCCGCCTCCCGGAAGTGATTATGAGCCGGAGAGTGGTCCAATGGTGATGCCGGGGAAATACACTATCACGCTCGCTAAAAAAGTGAATGGTGTTATAACACCGCTTGGTGAACCGCAATCGTTCACGGCATTTGTACCGGGGCAGGAGAATATGATACCGGAAGACAGGAAATTATTGGTAGAATTCCAGCAGAAGGCAGCAAGATTGCAGCGTGCATTCTCTGGTGCTTCCCAGATGGCGAACGAAGTAAAGAACCGTATCGGCTCGCTCAAGCGCGCATTACAAGAAACGCCATCGCAGGTTGATAAGCTAACTGCAGATGCATTGAATCTTGAAACACGTATTAACGAAATCATCAGAGACTTCCGCGGAAATCAGACACGACGCTCACGAAACGAAAATTCACTGCCCTCGATTGGAGATCGTGTTGGTAAAGCCGTTGGAGACATGAGTACCTCTACATCAAAGCCAACGCAGACAGCGCGGGACGCATATGATATTGCGAATGCAGAATTTACTACTGAGCTGCAAAAGCTTCGAACTCTTGTTGAAGTTGACCTAAAGAATCTTGAGCAAGCCGCCGAATCAGCAGGTGCACCATGGACCCCGGGAAGAGTACCGGAATGGAAAGGAGAATAAGCAGGTTAGAACTCTGACTTCTGATCTTTTAAATCAGAGAAAAAAGTCGGAGTTCTTCCAACATTTTTCCACCATTACCGTATGATTATTTTAACCGCTCAACGGTGCTTATACCACTGGTCGATTTTGTATTGAAAATGAAGATGCATCTATTAAAATTTACTTTTATTAAAATGTAAAATTCGAAATACCAATTTGTAACAAATTCCATGCACTGAAATTAGCAATTCAAATTTCATACTAATTTAAAATTTTCAGGTTTAGACATTTATTAATTGTTTCACTTAAAAAATTATCAGGAGAATAATATATGACAGATATGAATCGTCGGGACTTCCTGAGGAAGAGTGGAGCCGGACTTGCTGCCGGGATTACATCGGCAATGTGGTTCGACTTACTCGCTCACGGGAAAATCCCACCGCCTTCTTCCGCATTCTTCGAAGAGCGCTTCGGCGTTTCATCCGAAGACATGAGGAAGATTTTAGAGATTGCCCTCTCGAAGGGAGGAGAATTTTCAGAATTATTTTTCGAGTACCGTATTACTAACTCCGTGCGAATGGAAGAAGATATAATTAAAGATTCATCCGAAAATATTTCGCTCGGCGTAGGTATTCGTGTGCTCAAAGGTGCACAAACTGGTTACGGTTACACCGATGATCTCTCATTCGAGAAGATAAAACAAACCGCACTCACTGCCGCCGCTATTGCTTCGGGAATGTCGAAATCATCGATTGCTAATCTCACACAAAAATCATCCAATCTTCAAGTCTATGATTTAAAATATCCACTAAACGAGATGAAACTCGACGCCAAAGTCGAGCTTGTGAAGGAAGCATACAACGCGGTTAAATCGTACGATGCTCGTATCGTCAAGGCGCAGGCATCGTTTATGGATGAGATTCAATACGTTACAATTGCAAATAGTGAAGGATTGCTCATATCCGATGTACGTCCACAGGTGATGATGGCTGCCTCGGCAACAGCTGAAGAGAAAGGAATTAGAAATACCGGATTCAAAACTGCCGGTGGTCGTTATGGACTTGGGTTTTACCAGAACATTATGCCACCGAAAGAAGTTGGGAAGAAAGCCGCTCAAGATGCAATCACACTTCTCTCCGCTGTCGATCCTGAGGCAGGTGAGCAGCCGGTTGTTTTAGGAAGTTTGCAATCTGGCGTTATGATTCACGAAGCAGTTGGTCATCCGCTCGAAGCTGACGGCAACCGTAAGAAGACTTCAATCATGTGGGATAAGCTGGGTAAGCAGGTAGCCAATCCAATCGTTACAATCTATGACGATCCGACAATTCCAAACTATCGCGGAAGTCTTAATATTGATGATGAAGGAACAGTCCCAAAGAAAACGATGCTAATCGAGAACGGAAAGCTTGTCGGTTATCTTCAGGATCGTCTCTCGGCAAAATTGATGGATATGGAATTAAACGGTCATGGCAGACGTCAGACGTATCGAAATAATCCAATTCCTCGGATGGCAAATACAGTGTTAGCCCCCGGTGATGCAACACCTGACGACATCATCAAATCTGTTAAAAAAGGATTTTATGCTGAGACTTATCAAGGAGGCGAGGTGAACGATTCAGGCAAGTTCACATTCTCTGTTAATATGGGTTACATGATCGAGGATGGAAAGCTTACAAAGCCCGTCAAGAACGCAACACTTATAGGAACGAATGTACAAATATTGAATGAAGTTGACATGATAGCCAATGATACACAATTCTTCCTTGGCACTTGTGGTAAGGATGGACAATCAGCATCGGTTACGGCAGGAACACCAACACTCAAAATTCGTCAGATGACGGTAGGAGGTCGAAAATGAAAAACGATAATTTATTAAAGGTAGCAGAAAACTTGGTTGCTTACGGCCGTAAGAATGGTGCGAGCCAGATTGAAGTTTCAATCGGTCAGGGAAGTGAATTTTCTCTCGATGTGCGCGAAGGAGAAGTCGAACGGCTTGTCGAAGCCGGCTCGAAAGGACTTTCGCTTCGTTTATTCGTTGATGGAAAGATGGCGCGAGCGAGTTCTTCGGATCTCTCGAAAGACACATTAGAAAAACTTGTTGAAAACGCTATAGAACGTGCGAAACTTTCGAGTGCTGATCCATTGGCAGGTCTTCCGGAAAAAGAAGAAATATCGGTCGATTCAGAAAAACTTAAGATGTGGGATCCATCGATTCTGGAACTCCAGCCGGAAAAGAAAATCGCTGCCGCAAAAGAGATCGAAAAAATCTGCCTGGCGGATAAACGAGTAAAGAAAAGTTTCGGTGCGTCATACGGAACATATACCGGTGAAACATTCCTTGCGAACTCTAATGGTTTCAGCGGCTCGTATAAACGAACTGCCTGTTCTTCAGGCGTTTATCTGCAAGCAGGCGAAGAACCTAACCTTTTCGATGAGGGATGGAACGATTCTTCAAGAGTCCTCGCAAATTTGGAAAGCCCTGAAGATATAGCGAAGAAAGCAATTCATCGTGTTACCAGACTCATCGGCGGAAAGAAAGTTGAATCACAGAATGTTCCTGTCGTTTTCGAGTCACCGATGACAGCAAGTTTACTGAGCTTTTTGTTCAATTGTATTAACGGTAACAGCATCTATCTCAAGCAGTCATTTCTTGCCGGTAAGATCGGTGAGAAAGTTGGAAACGATCTTGTGACAGTGATAGATGATGGACTTATCCCCGGTGCCGCAGGCACAAAACCATTCGATGGTGAGGGTGTTCCTACACGCAAAACTGTTGTCATCGAGAATGGTGTATTAAAAAATTATTTAATGGATACTTACGCCGGTAAAAAATTGAACATGAAATCCACAGGCAACAGCTCGGGCGCAAACAATTTTTATCTCGCTCCGGGAACATCAACACCCGAAGAGATAATTAAATCGGTTGATAAAGGATTATTTCTCACAGGCACGATTGGATTCGGTTTAGTGCCGACGACGGGAGATATCTCACGAGGTGCATTTGGTTTGTGGATCGAGAAAGGCGAGCTTACTTATCCGGTAGCTGAGATTACATTCTCCGGAAATCTCGGACAGCTTCTGAAAGGTATTGAAATGGTAGGTAACGATGTGAAGTTCAAAGATTCGATCACCGGACCAACGATTAAAGTTGCTGAAATGACTGTGGGTGGAAAGTAACCCTCACCCTATAATCCCTCTCCCGTGCGCGGGAGAGGGATGTAGAACAACACTTTGTCGGCATATCCTCATTATATTATCGATGTCGCACGGTTGTTGCGCAAGCGATCGACAATTCCAGAGAAGATTCTGTGGGAGCGATTACGTCGACATCAACTTGATGGATTGAAGTTCAAACGCCAGCATCATATAGGAAGATACATAGTCGATTTCTTTTGTAGTGAGCTGAGTCTTATTATTGAGTTGGAAGGTGGTATTCACGAGAAAGAAAATCAGAAGGAGTCTGATGACGTAAGATTTGAAGAATTAGGATCACGTGGATTCAAGATATTAAGAATAAAAAATGATGAGGTTATTAGTGATATTGAAAATGTATTAAAAATAATTTTAAAGTTTAAGTATTGACCCTCTCTCCTGAATCCCCTCTCCCAATTTGGGAGAGGGGATCAGAGTCATTACTATGTATAGGGGAGAGGGTAAAAATATTCAATCATAAGAAACAAACATATTATGTCACACACTCAAGCACAACAAACTCTTAACCTCGTTGCCGAAACGTACGTTAAGCTTGTTCTCTCTGTCGGTCAACACGACGGTAGTTATGTGGATGCATATTACGGTCCACCTCAACTATTAGAAAAGGTGAAGGCGGAAAAGAAATCACTCGTTGACATCAAATCAACGGCAGAGAAAATGCTTAGAGAATTACAATCACTTGACATGAAAGGAGTTGAAGAACTCATCTCGCTTCGGCTTCAATATTTATCGAAACAATTACAATCGCTCGTCGCACGAGTAGAAATGCTGCAAGGTAAGAAATTCTCGTTTGACGAAGAGGCGAGAGCGTTGTATGATGCTGCACCGCCTACATTTCCAGAAAGCTATTTCCAGAAAATTATTTCTGAAATGGATGGAATATTACCGGGCAAAGGATCGGTAAGTGAGCGGTACGAAGAGTTCAAAAAGGAATTTATTATTCCTAAAGATAAATTGGATTCAATATTTCAAGCAGCGATTATTGAGTGCCGCAAGCGAACGAAGGAATATATCGAGCTTCCGGTAAACGAAAGCTTTACTATCGAATACGTCAACGACAAGCCGTGGAGCGGGTACAATTGGTATAAAGGTGATAGCTTTAGCTTGATCCAGATGAATACTGACCTGCCGATTTACATCGACCGCGCAGATGACCTTGCCGCGCACGAAGGATATCCCGGACATCATGTGTACAACTCACTTCTTGATACAGTTCTTTACCGTAAATACGGATGGATTGAAGCTTCGGTGTACGCGCTTTTCAGTCCGCAATCGCTCATTGCTGAAGGGACAGCGAACTTTGGAATCGAAGTAGTATTTCCGGGAAACGAGAGAATTGAATTCGAGAAGAAAGTGCTCTTCCCGCTTGCCAGCATAGATGTAAATAAAGTAGAGACATATTACAAAATACACGAGCTTTTTCTGAAACTTGCCTATGCCGGAAACGAAGCTGCTCGCGGTTACCTCAACGGCAAAATGACTCGTGATGAAGCGGCGATATGGCTTGTAAAGTATGCGCTTATGTCACCAGACCGTGCGCTACAACGTACCCGCTTCTTTGATACTTACCGCAGTTATGTGATTAACTATAATCTCGGACAGGATTTGGTGAAGCAATACATAGAGCACCGTGGCGGGACACCCGACAAGCCGCAGAAAAGATGGGAAGAGTTTAAGAAGTTGATTTCATCGCCGATGTTGCCGTCGGGATTAGTATAATATTTTACAGTAATGAAGAATATTTTGACTTTGAGGGGAAAAATCAATAACTTAAAATAATAAAAAAATTAGAGAAAATTGGAGGGTTTCATGAAAACAGTATTCGGTTTTCTAATATTTGCTGTTATATTTTGGGACATGTTTTCCTGCAAAGATTCATCGGTCGAAACCACACCCCCTCAATCAGGTATTGAGCTCATCAAATACTTTAAAAATGTTCCTTGGACATTGAAAAGTGCAATTGTAGGCGATAGCGCCTTGCCGTTTCATCCATATGGCGACAAATTCATATTTCTGTTCAACGATACGGCTGTTTTTGGGTATGACGGATGTAATTGGTTCCACGGGAAATTTATTATCGAGAATGGGCTTATTAATATTTTCAGTATTACTCAAACACAAAGTGGTTGTTACCCTTGGAATAATTTTGATGCTTGTGTGTTAAGAAATTCATGGAATCTTACACTTACCGATACATCAATCACATTTTTCAAGAATGACACCACCTTCACATTTTTGAGCCATTACACTCGCTCTTTGTCTGGCTGTTCCTTCACGAATAAAGTTTGGAAACTTATTGCTACCAACGATGATGAATATCCTTATCTTGAATCTGTTGGTTATATTTTCAAGATAAAACTTTCCAGTGAACGCACATTGACAATCCGAGAGATCAACACCGATCCAAACATAGAATATGACTGTACGTATTATACAACATATTTCGGGATTGGAATAAATAATTCAATATTTTTTTATGATTGGGGGTATGGTCCATCATCGTGTATCGGTTCTCCACCCCCCGCCCAAAGGATGTCAAGAGAACTCATCGACGATATTTTAACCGCGACCAATTATTCTACAACAAATTCAAGTTTGAAACTGATGCGTGCTTCGGATGGCAGATTTTACTCGTTCTCTTTAGAAGACTAACTACCTATAAAGGCGGGGTTATTTGTTACAAATTTCAAACAACACTCCACCAGTCGATTTGGGATGGAGGAAGGCGATGCTCAAGTCCTCAGCGCCTTTGCGTGGTTGTTTGTCAATCAATTGAACACCTTTGCTTTCCATCTCCTTCAACGTCTTTGAAACATCATCCACCGCGAATGCAAGATGGTGAATGCCTTCGCCTTTCTTTTCAATAAACTTTCCAATCGGACCATCCGGCTCAGTTGATTCTAATAATTCAATCTTCGTTTCTCCTATCTTGAAGAATGCAGTTTTTACTTTCTGGTCTTTTAATTCTTCAATGGCATAGCATTTCAAACCTAAAACATTCTCATAGAATCTGATGGATGCTTTCAGGTCTTTCACTGCAATGCCGATGTGTTCGATGTGTGTGGGTTTCATTGGTTGTCCTTTCGCTGTATAACCCTCTCCCCGATTCCGACTACGTCGGAACCACCCCTCTCCCAAATTGGGAGAGGGGACGGGGGTGAGGGTCTAAACTACAATTTGTTCTTTGTATTCACCAAAAACTTCTCGTAGTGTGCCGCAAATTTCTCCAATGCTTGCATAAACGCGCACAGCATCAAGGATTGGCAGCATCAGATTTTCATCGCCCGAAGCTGAAGATTTCAAGTGAGCTAACCTTGTTTTCACTTCATCACTGTTCCTCTCGGAACGCACTTTATTTAAAAACTTAATCTGTTCTTCCTGAACCTTCATATCAATCTTTAAAGTCTTCGGTGGTTTATCTTCTTTGACCTGATATTTGTTCACTCCAACTACAATTCGTTTTCCATTTTCAATTTCCTGTTGGTATCGATAAGCCGATTTCTGAATCTCACTTTGAACATATCCTTTTTCAATCGCGTTTATCATTCCGCCCATTGCATCAATACGATTGATGTACTCTTTTGCTTCCTTCTCGATTTTATCAGTCATTGTTTCAATGTAATACGAGCCGGCAAGCGGATCGATAGTATTCGTAACTCCGCTCTCATGTGCTACGATTTGTTGTGTTCGCAGTGCAATCTGTACTGAATCTTCTGTGGGAAGTGCCAACGCTTCATCGCGTGAGTTTGTATGTAGACTTTGAGTCCCGCCAAAAACTGCTGCAAGTGTTTGAATCGTTACTCGAACTATGTTGTTATCAATTTGCTGCGCGGTTAATGTTGAGCCGGCAGTTTGGGTGTGAAAACGAAGCATCATTGATTTTGGCTCTTTTGCTTTGAAGCGCTCTTTCATGATTCTAGCCCAAAGACGCCGAGCAGCGCGGTACTTTGCAACCTCTTCCAATAAATCGTTATGCGCATTGAAGAAGAACGAAAGCTGTCCGGCGAATTCATCAATATCAAGTCCGGCTTTAATTGCAGCTTCAACATAAGCAACACCATCTGCAAGCGTAAACCCAACTTCCTGCGCGGCAGTAGAGCCGGCTTCTCTTATGTGGTAGCCGGAAATTGAAATTGTATTCCACTTCGGAATTTCCTTTGAACAATATTTAAAAATATCCGTCACCAACCTCATCGACGGCTTCGGCGGAAAGATGTATGTGCCGCGTGCGATGTATTCTTTTAGAATATCATTCTGAATTGTTCCGCTGATTTTATCTTTGCTCACTCCCTGTTTTTCCGCAACCGCGATATACATTGCAAGAAGAATAGATGCAGGCGCATTGATTGTCATCGAAGTGGAGACTTTATCAAGTGGAATCTTATCGAAAAGAATTTCCATGTCGGCAAGTGTATCAATTGCGACCCCAACCTTTCCTATCTCACCGTTAGCAATTGGCGCATCGCTGTCGTAACCAATTTGAGTTGGTAAATCGAATGCAACAGATAATCCTGTCTGTCCTTGAAAGAGCAAGTAACGATAGCGTTTGTTCGATTCACGAGCAGTTCCAAAACCGGCATATTGGCGCATCGTCCAGAACTTTCCGCGGTACATCGTTGGCTGTATGCCGCGCGTGTATGGATACTCCCCCGGGAAGCTAATGCTGTTTAAGTATCCATCATCGGTGAAATCATTTGGGGTATAAAGCGGCTTTACTTCAGTGAATGAAGCTGTTGTAAAATTCTTTTCTCGTTCGGGAAATTTATCCACTGTCTTTTTATAAATATTACGTTCCCAGTTAGATAGGGCTTCTTTTATTTGGGTCATCATTTCGTGTATCGTTATCATATCAATTTTCAATATTATTAAGTGCTAATATAAAAAAATCTTCTTTCATCTGATAGTCGGAATCTTTAAAGCATTAAAATTCTTAAAAACAACCATAAAATGATAGATATTTAGAAGAAATTAAAATTGATAAAACAATTTGATTTTTATTATCCTCTGTTGTAACTTACGGTAGGTATGAAAGTACTGCATCAATCAATGTAACGTGGGAGGAAGTATTCTCCCGTATCGGTAATTTTTGTATGCTGATATTAGAATCTCTTTTTTAGTAAAATAATTTTGGATATGGAAATACTACTCATCGCCCTCGTTCTGCTTATCGCCATTCTCATTTTTCTGCTATTCAACCGTCAATCTGCTGCACAACCGCAGCAGAACGATCAATCGATGCTGCTTATGCAGAGGCAGGTAGAAGAACTGCGATCCGATGTCAGGAACAGCTTACAAGACGTAGCCCAAAATGTTAATCAGCAGCTTACATCGGTTACAAATCAAATCCAGTCGCAGACATCGAACGTTGGGAACCGTCTCGACAATGCAGCACGGGTTATCGGTGATGTGCAGAAAAATCTTGGCGAGCTTGGACAAGCCACTAAAGAAATTAAAGAGCTTGGACAAAGTGTATCCAAACTTGAAGAGCTTCTGCGTGCGCCAAAATTACGCGGCGGCTTGGGAGAATATTTATTAGAGGATTTATTGAAGCAAGTTCTGCCAGCCAATCATTTCGAGATGCAATATCACTTCCGGAATGGACAGGCGGTTGATGCGATCATCCGTACCTCAGATCGGATTGTACCGATAGACTCGAAGTTCCCTCTTGAAAATTTCCGGAAGATGATCTCATCCGACAACGACAGCGAAAAGAAAATATTTCAGAAAGCGTTCCTCAACGATGTTAAGAAACACATTAATGAAATTGCGACCAAGTATATCCTCCCCGACGAGGGAACATTTCCATTTGCCTTAATGTATATACCTGCTGAAAATATTTATTATGAAGTAATCATCAAAGATGAAGGTGTTGCTAACGGCTCCGGCGTATATAATTATGCTATCGAAAAGAAAGTAATTCCGGTTTCACCGAACAGCTTCTATGCCTATCTGCAGGTGATTGCTCTGGGTTTACGCGGAATGTACATCGAACATAGCGCAAAAGAAATCTTGAATACACTCTCAAGATTACAGGGCGATATAGGTAAAGTACGTGAAGTATTTGATACGCTTGGAACGCACCTCGATAATGCGCGGAAGAAGTACGAAGATGCAGATAAAAAATTATCAAATTTTGAAGGTCGGTTAGAAAATATTGCAGAGCATTCTTTAACCGATGGAACAGCGAAACAGCTTCTCAATGAATAATAAAAATATTTAACAATAATTTATCCACAATATATTTCAGGAAGGAGACGACAATGTATCTAAAAGTTCATCCGGTTACCCCACAGGGCAGGCACATTCACCACGCGGTGGATGTTCTGAATAGCGGCGGTGTCATTATCTATCCAACCGATACGGTTTATGGAATTGGTTGCTCGATTTTTAATACGCAAGCGATTGAGCGAATTTATCAAATCAAAGGACAGGATGTATATAAACCGTTTAGCTTCATCTGTTCAGACCTCAGTCATATTAGTGAATATGCAAAGGTATCGAATCTTGCATTTAAGTTAATGAAACAACTTATTCCCGGACCTTACACGTTCATTTTACCAGCCAGCCGGTTGAAACAACTTCCGAAAAGCATGATATCGAAAAGAAAAACGGTCGGAATTCGTGTCCCGAATAACAAAATATGCGCAACTCTTGTAAAAGAGCTTGGTCATCCAATACTTAGCGCAAGCGTTACCGATGATAAAGGAGATGTTATTAACGATCCTGATTTGATCAAAGAAGTTTATGGAAAGCGTGTTGATCTTATTCTGGATGGTGGAAATAGTTCGCTCGAACTTTCTACCGTACTCGATTTGACGGATGAGCAGCCGATAGTGGTACGAGAAGGTGCCGGCGACGTGAGTATGATGATTGCTGCATAAGAGAAAGGGATTTAATTTCCCAGATGTTTCTAAAAAAATATTACCTCACAATCACCGATAACCGATTCGTAATCTCTGACGCGAAGGGTAATTCATGATAAGTGGTGGCGAATTGGTAATGCACTTATTAGCAAGTCCCGGAGAGCGCCCTTTATTAGGAACCCTAAAGAATTTGTTGTATGGGATTGTTATCGGACTTTTTCTAACATTTATAAATCATTGGTTCGGTGTCTCGCGATTGGAAGATGTCTTCGGGTATTTATTTGTTGGATGTGGTCTTTCTTTTTTTGGATGGGGTGCTGAGCGACTTTGGTATTCTACAGCTTCAACAATGATTAAACATCCATTCGCCTGGTATGCCTATATTACCCGACTTCCGTTTTGGTATATTGCTGGCGGGATCGGGTACACATTTTGCCTGCTGATTGCAAAAAAAGTTGGACTGCTGAATGTGAATGAGATTCCAATCAAATTGTATTTTATGTTTGGTGGAAAAATGGAAGTTTTGATCCAAGTAGTATTTCAGATACGAGTACATCATTTTTTGAAAAAAATTAGTTCAGAGAATTATACTTTTAAAAATCAAACAAGATAATATCATGACACGTATTGAACAACATAAAATTATTGAGACCCTCAGGGATTATGTTCATAAAATGCACGGCAGCGATCTGGATGATTTCGAGATGATTCGCAAACGTGATAGGGACGATGAAGACCTCGATGCAATATCCAGATTCCGACTCTCAGAGCTGTACGTGAAGTTTGTCCCTGAGCGTCTGCGCTGATTTACCAGTATGCCTGTCATACTGAAGAAAAATTATCAGGAGTCGATTGACGATATCGATGCTGAAGTCCATCGGCGGCTGCGACAGAATGATACCAGTTCGTTTATTTACATCGCACCAACCAAACGAAAAATCAGGGACTTACAGCGTGAATTTCTTAATTTAACACCACATAAAATCGCGTCGGCATTCTATCTTTTCACGTTGGAGACACTTGCCTTTCAACTTTATTCAATTCTTTGTCCACCGCGGCGTTTTATTTCTGGAACTATTCAGGCAGTATTAATGAACGAAGCGGTTCATTCATCGGCAAGCTTACTCCGATATTTTCGTTTCCATGGGAGCTCTCAACGAATGCCGAAAGGAACGTTGCAAAGAATTATCGATGTCATTAACACGTTAAAGGAAAAAGGAATATATCGTTCAACGCTCCTCACAGAACTTGAGGGTGCTGAAAATTATGAGAAGCCGAAGCTTCAAGATATTCTTACTATTTACGACGCTTATGAGAATCTTCTGGGTGATCAATTCGTTGATGGGAGCGGGCTGTTTAAGCATATCAATGAGGATTGGGATCCGTTACAATCTCCCTCATTAGTGAAATCTCATTTTAGAGAAGTCACTACAATTTTTGTTTCGGGCTTCGATGAATTTTCCGATCCGGAACTGACAGTGTTGTTCCATCTTTCCAATATTCAAGGAATTGGCATGCTTGTTTCATTTGATTATCATCTTGAGAATGATGAAGTGTTCGGGCATTTGAAGGAAAACTATCAAAAATTCAAGCAGATGGGATTTCAAAAAATTACCACACCATCCAGCAGCGGAAAGACATTCTCTCAGCATATTACCGAGCATTTATTTAAATATGACGTTGATATACCAAAATTTTCGTGTAGAGAATCTGTAACCGTATTTGCCGCCGATGATCGTACGACAGAAGTTGAGATGATTGCGAAGATTATAAAAAGATTAGTAATAGATAATCCCAATCGTGATCTCAGCAAAATATGTGTATCAATGTATCAACCACAAATGTACACAAATCTTTTTCGGGAGGTATTCGAGCAATACGGTATTCCCGCCAATATCACCGACAGATATTATCTCGATCAGTCTCCGATTGTCGTTTCAATTATTTCTCTCCTTGCCGTTAAGCAGCACAATTTTAGATTGCATGATATTATGCGTGCACTCTCAAGCCAATACTTGCAGATCACTAATTCTCCGGAAATGATCAATGCAGCCAACTTGTACCAGGTTGCTGCGTTGTTGAAAATTTCTGTCGGTTACAATACATGGCTTAGCAAAATAGAGCAACACCTCATGAAGATTAGAGAAGGTTTGTTCGATGTTGAGGATGGTCTGGAAGGCGAACAGCTTGGCATTCAGGAACAGATGCTTAAAAAAGCATGCACTGATTTGATGATATTGAGCAATTTATTGCAGCCCTTTGAAGGTCGATTGACGCCAAAGCAATTCAAGAAAAAACTACTTTCACTTCTCGATGAATTGCAGATTGTGGATTGCATCCTAAAGGGGCGGGTCGTATTAGCCGATGACGAAAAATTAGAAAAAGATACAAGGGTATATCAAAAGTTTCTCGTTTTCCTTGATGAGTTTCTGGAGATTCTCGCTCTGGAAGGGAAAGAGGATATTCAAGAGAGTCTTTCATTCTATGTCGATCGTTTACGTGAAGCGATCTCGCAAGTGCGATATAATATTCGGGAAAGATATGGATATGGTGTTTCGGTAACATCGTTCGATGAAACTCGCGGTCTTCGCTTTGACGTGATGATCATTGCTGGATTGGTGGATGGAGAGTTTCCCCCGGCTTACCAGCCGGAAATATTTTTTAGTTCAGCGCGGCGCGCGCAAAAAGAACGCTATCATCTTCATGAACACAGATATCTTTTTTACCAGGCACTGACGAATTTTACAGAGCGTCTTTATATTATGTTTCCACAAAGCGACTCAGAGATAAAACTCGTTCCATCTTCATTTATCGATGCGCTAATAAAAATTGCTGAGGTTGAAGATCACCGCGAAAGTATTCCATCAGAACTTTCCGAACCAATTTATTCGAAAGATGAATTATTCTACCGACTTGGTCAAATAACCGGTTCTACAGAAGACTTGCCAGAACATGAGACTAAGCTTGAGATACCAGATCTTCAGGATGAAATAACTGAAGTTTTGGAATCCATGCGTCGTGCAATCCGCGTTGAGAGCCATCGACTAAGAGGTATACCGATACCAGAGTATAATGGAAAAATTGGTGGACAACTGGGTGTAGAAGCGCAGAATGTTTTCCAGAGATTTCGTGAACGTGTTTACTCGGTCACTCAATTAGAATCGTATGGACGCTGTCCGTTTCAGTTCTTCGCCGATAAGGTTCTTCGTCTTAATATTATAGAAGAAGTTGAAGAAGGGATATCACCTATTGAGCGGGGAGGAATACTTCATGAAATTTTATTTGAGTTTTATGTAAATCGTCGGAACAAAAAATTGTCACCGCTTTCACAGATTGATGAACGACAGTTTCAAGAAGCTATCGACGATTTAATCACGTTGGCGAACCGAAAACTGAACGAGCTAAATATTTCGGAAATCTTTTGGGATATTGACAAAGAAACCATTCTTGGCTCACCGAACCGTAAAGGTGTGCTTCGAGAATTTTTAGAGTTAGAACGCCAAAATACACTTGAGGTGCATCCTAAATTTTTCGAGGTTGCGTTTGGATCAGGAGTCGGCACGCGCAAGAATGCTGATCCAAACTTATCATCGCACGAACCGGTTACTGCAGGAAAAGTCCGTTTGAGGGGAAAAGTTGATCGTATTGATATTGGGGAGGACACTTTCCGAATCGTCGATTATAAAACCGGAACCAAAATTCCAAAACGGGAGGAAATTGAAAATGGAATGAGCCTTCAACTTCCGATTTATCTTTATGCGGTTGAACATATTCTTGCAAAACATCTTGGCGGCGATGTTCGTGGTGTTGCCGGAATTTATTATACGCTGACTTCTCCAGTAAAAGAAAATCTTGGTATCGGAAGTGCAGTCCATCGTGATAAAGCGTTCAAAGTATCGAGAAAATCAAAACAACTTCTTGATAGCGACGAAGAATTACACGGCATTATTGATGTGGCAATCCGATATGTCAATGAATATGTTGATAGTATTTCAAATGGTGTTTTTCCTGTTGAGCCGAAAGATCCGGAGAAAGTATGTGCATACTGCGATTTTATTACTATTTGTAGATTTCAAAATCGGGTGCGTGTACAATCGGATGCGGGATTAAATAATCAGGAAGATAACAAATAGAGTTGATAAGAATGTATCAATTGAATTTTGTATATTTAGCGGAATAAAAATTTAATCATTCAACTTTTCATTAGATGGCAATAACACTTAAACGAATTGGTATACTTACCGGTGGTGGCGACTGTCCGGGATTGAATGCGGTCATCCGCAGTATTGCGAAACCTGCCATTTCCTATTTTGATGCTAAGGTAATAGGCATCCTCGATGGATTCGAAGGTTTCGTTGAAGGACGCACGAGAGAATTGACCCGGCTTGATGTAACCGGTATTGTAAATGTTGGCGGAACTATTCTCGGTACATCAAATAAGGGTGATCCTTTTCAGTTTCCGCGTGAGGGTGCATCGGGAATAACAATTACCGATTGTTCCGATTTGGTTGTTAATAATTATCGGCAATGGGGACTCGACGCGCTCATCGCTATCGGCGGAGACGGGACGATGAACATCGCTTACAAACTTACAAAAATGGGTTTGAATATTATCGGTGTCCCCAAAACAATCGATAACGATCTTGAAGCAACTGATATTACATTTGGTCATGACTCTGCGCTTCAGGTTGCAACCGAAGCGATAGATCGACTGCAAACAACCGCCTCAGCGCATCACCGAGTTATTGTAATCGAAGTGATGGGTAGATATGCCGGATGGATTGCTTTGGGTGCAGGTGTTGCGGGTGGTGCCGATGTCATTTTGATTCCGGAAATTCCTTTTAAATGGAATACGATTTTTAATTTTGTTTGGAAGCGAAGTAAAGGCGCCCGATATAGTATCATCTGTGTTGCAGAAGGAGCAAAACCCGAGAACGGCAAGCTTGTTATAAAAGAGACAGATTCAAAAAGAACCGATCCGTTTCGGCTGGGTGGAATAGGCGAGCTGGTTGCAGCACGAATACACGAAGAAACAAAACTTGAAACACGCGTAACAGTTCTTGGACATGTCCAGCGCGGCGGAAGTCCATCCGCTTTTGATCGTATACTCGGTACAAAGTTTGGCGCAATGGCGCTGCAAGCTGCGTCACGCGGAGAGTTTGGAACAATGGTTAGTCTTCAGGGTCGAGATGTCGTTACAGTGAAGCTTGAAGACGCAATCAAGCGGCAGCGGCTTGTTCCTCGCGATTCACAACTTGTAACTGCGGCACGTGCAGTGGGTGTATGTTTTGGAGATTGAGTAAATAATCGATCGATTCATTGAACCATTATATCATTTCAACAATGAATCAAGGAGACGATGGAAAAATGATAAAATCGCATCGGATACAAAGCAATAATATCATTAATCCCGAGTTCTTGATCTCTGCTTATGCCTCCGGTTACTTTCCCATGGCTGAATCTCGCCAGGGAGAGATTCGTTGGTATTCTCCCGATCCTCGAGCCATTATCCCTTTGGATAAACTAAAAATATCCCGCAGTTTGCGTCAGATTATAAAGAAACATATTTTTGATGTTCGTTTAAACACGGCATTCGAGCCGGTAATGCGTTGCTGCGCTAAACGCAAAGATACATGGATCTCAGAAGAAATTGTGCAAAGCTATCTTCGACTTCATCAGCTTGGCTACGCTCATTCCGTTGAGAGTTGGAAGGATGATGCTCTCGTTGGTGGATTGTATGGTGTGGCGCTCGGTGCCGTTTTTTTTGGTGAATCTATGTTTAGCGAGGTACGCGACGCTTCCAAGGTTGCACTAGTGCATCTTGTTAATAGATTGAATACTAAGAAATTTGAGCTTCTCGATACCCAATTTATTACTCCCCACCTCTCTCGACTTGGTGCAGCTGAGATTCCAAGGGAAACCTATCTTAACTTACTTAATAAAGCAGTTCGGAAAAAGCGCTCGTTCTTAGATTGAATTCTATCGGAATTGTTTCTATATTCAAACGTGGAAAAGAATAACACAATAACCTTGTCTAAAATTATCAGAGAAATTGATTGTAGGGATGTTCAATTGAACATCCCTACATGGGAAATTTTATGATAGGACAGACAATTTCTCATTATCGGATCTTAGAAAAACTTGGGGAGGGTGGCATGGGTGTCGTCTACAAAGCCGAAGACACCAAACTCGAACGAGACGTTGCTTTAAAATTTTTACCTTTAGAGCTAACCAAAAATCGAGATGCAAGGGAAAGATTTATTCACGAAGCGAAAGCTGCATCTGCATTAGATCATTCAAACATCTGCACAATATACGAGGTTGATGAAACAGAGAATGGTCAACTCTACATTGCAATGGCTTGTTATGATGGAGAGACACTCAAGGATAAAATCGAACGCTCGCCGTTGAAGGTGGACAACGCCATCAATATTACCGCTCAAATTGCTCATGGATTGTCAAAGGCACATGAAAAGAATATAGTCCATCGCGATATCAAACCAGCCAATATTCTCATAACAACCGATGGAACTGTTAAGATTCTGGATTTTGGGCTGGCAAAGTTGAGAGGTTTAACGAAACTTACTAAGACTGGCTCAACTGTTGGTACCGCACCCTATATGTCCCCCGAGCAAGCAAGAGGTGAGACAGTTGATCATCGTACAGATATATGGTCACTTGGGGTAGTTCTGTATGAGATGATCGCGGGTAAATTACCGTTCAAGGGTGACTATGAACAGGCATTGATCTATTCCATCCTTAATGCGGAGCCGGAGCCGATCAAAGAATTGGACGCGACTGAATATTCTGGTGTGGGTTCGATCATCGAACGATGTTTAAGCAAAGATCCTGCGGGCCGGTACCAATCCTCGGCTGAACTGATTGATGATTTGCGGAACGTCAAGGAATTGGTGTACAAGCCAAAGCACAGGCATCTTAAAAACAGGAAATTCATCCGGCGCGCTACTTCAATAATTGCGCTCTCGATCATTCTTGCTGTTATTTTGATTTTCTTCAATAAATCACTTAGAAAAGAACCATTAAAACAGACACAAACGACTCACCGTCAGATTACTTTTACTGGGAAAGTTAGTTTCCCCGTTATTTCTCCGGATGGAAAATTTGTTGCCTATGTTAGTGATGTATTCCCAGGAGAAAAAAAAGTATTTGTCCAGGACCTAACTGGCGGGCAATCCCTTGAAGTATTCAAACAAAAGTCCATTCTTGACTTGCGATGGTCTCCAGATGGTTCTGAAATATTGATTTCTGCTCGTGATGATTCTATTATGGGCTCATATATCGTACCTCGACTCGGTGGGATTTTTCGAAGGGTAAAATTCTTTGCTTATGAATCTTGGTCTCCGGACGGATCTCGTTTCGCCGGAGGTTTCGAGCCATGGAAAAAGATATGGTTCATGAATAAGTCAACCGGTGATACGACTTCAATTCCGCTGCACGGGTCTTTTATATGGTTAAAAGATATAGACTGGTCACCGGCTGGGAACGTTCTACTTTTTTATACAAAAGGTAAGAAAGAAAATACAATTTGGACTATAAGAATTAATGGGACAGACCAACAGAAGATTGTAGAGGATAGTATAAATATATATTCTCCCCGTTGGTCTTCAAAAGGGGATGCAGTCTATTATTTGCGTTCATCGGGCCAAACAAAGGATTTTATGAAAATAAAAGTGGATACTCGGACTGGTAAGGCGGCAGGACCTACAATTGCAATTCAAGCCGGCTTACAGGCAGGAGATAATATTTCGCTTTCGAAAGATGATAAGCGATGGTTATACACACGGGTACAATTGAACTCCAACCTCTGGTTGGCAACTGTTAAGAGTAAAGGAGACATAAAAGATATTACAACAAAACAGCTCACTCGAGGTACCTCGTCAATATCTAGGCCAAGTATTTCGCCTGATGGAAAAAAGGTTGTCTTCGTTAAAGATGGAAACCTTTTCGTAATCCCAATTGAAGGTGGTGAAATGAAGCAAATCACCTTCTTAAATTCTGATGCGAGTAGCCCGGTCTGGTCTCCTGATGGAAAAGAGATTGCATTTGGCTCCCTTAAGAACGGTATTCGAAAAGTCTGGATGGTGAGTGCTGATGGTGGAACAACTCGTCCTTTTGAGAAAAGTGAATTAACTACTGACCTCACCTGGTCTCCTGGCTCTGAGATTCTATATCAGAGACCAGGCAATCAGAATCTCTACTTTCTCAATCCAAAGACAGAAGAAGAACGCCCCTTAGTCAAGAACGATTCTGTTGGATATATATTCCGTCCGAAGTATTCACCAGATGGAAAGAAAGTTGCGCTGTATTGGAATCGCATACAACGCGGACTTTGGGTCATATCACTACAGAATTCTGCTCAAGTTTTATTGTGTCCTGGATACATTAAGCCGATAGTGTGGTCATCGGACGGGACATCGGTTTATGCCTATCACAATTATAAACCTTCAGAGATTATAATGATACCTGTGGGCGGCGGTAAAACGAAAACGTTCCTAAATCTGCCCATTGAATATGCGGGTTTTACCTTTGATATGTATCCCGATGGAAAGAAGATAGTTTGCGCAGTGGGCGAATCCCAATCGGATGCCTGGCTTATGGAGAACTTTGATCCAGATGTTGAGTGAGTTTATGATAGGTAAAATCATATCACACTATAAAATAATTGAGAAACTTGGCGAGGGTGAAATGGATTTACAATAATTAAAAATTCGAATAAAGAATTAACAAAGGCAGTAAATGATTAAAAAAATAATCAATTTATCGTTCTTATTGGCATGTATAATCTCAACAGCTTGTTCGCAACAATCATCTAACTGGCAGAAAGAAATCCATTCTGTTTTAATGCAACAACAAGAGGCATGGAACCGCGGCGACATTGAAGGTTATATGCGGGGATACTGGAAATCGGATAGTTTGCTTTTCACAAGCGGCGGAAACATTCAACGTGGGTGGAAGGCAACGTATGAAAAATATAAGAAGAGCTACGATACAAAAGCTAAGATGGGAAAACTGGATTTCTCAAAACTCGAAATTAACTTATTGTCGGAAGAATCTGCATGGATATTTGGATGTTGGGAGTTGAAACGCGAGAAGGATAATCCCAAAGGAGTTTTTACACTCGTGTTAAGAAAATTTAAAGACGGCTGGAAAATCATACACGATCATACATCAAGTCAAAAATAAAAAGTCAAAAATAAAACTTGAAACATTAATCCTGAATCATCAATCTTATCTTTTAGATCACCATGAATGCAGCAACAATTTATCAAACTAATTTTCCCACTCTTAAATTTCTAAAGCGCGGGAAAGTCCGCGACATTTACGATTTAGGCGAGCACTTACTCATCGTTGCAACTGATCGGCTTTCTGCATTCGATGTCGTCATGCCACAGCCGATTCCTTTCAAAGGTAAAGTGCTTACTCAGATATCCAATTACTGGTTTGAGATAATAAAAGACATCATCCCCAATCATATTGTCGCCTCTGATGTGGACAAATTTCCCAAAGAATGTCAGCCATACAAAGAACAACTTCGAGGCAGAAGTACTGTTGTTAAGAAAGCCAAACCATTGGCGGTTGAGTGCATCGTTCGCGGATACATTTCCGGCTCAGGATGGAATGAATACAAAAAAATAAAATCTGTATGTGGTATCAAATTACCGGATGGATTAGTTGAATCTTCAAAACTTCCTGAACCGATTTTTACACCATCAACGAAAGCGGAAGTCGGGCACGATGAAAATATTTCTTTCGAGAAAGCCGCCACTATTATCGGGAAAGAAGTTGCAGAAAAAGTTAAAAGTTACACGATTGAAATTTATAAAAGTGCCGCGCACATGGCAGAGACAAAAGGGATAATCATCGCCGATACGAAGATGGAGTTTGGCTTCTTCGACGATAAATTGATTTTGATTGATGAATTGCTAACGCCGGATTCATCACGCTTCTGGTCAACGGCGAGATATAAGCCCGGAACTGGGCAGGATAGCTTTGATAAACAATATGTCCGCGATTATCTTCTCTCGATCAATTTCAACAAACAGCCGCCCGGACCGATAATGCCGGATTCTGTTATCCAAAAAACATCCGAGTTGTATCTCGAAGCGTTGAAGAAATTAACGGGGAAAGAAGTGGAATGAGTATGTTAGGAAGTTGCGAATTTTAGAAGTTATGAAGATCAGTGTAAAGGTAAAACCCAACGCCCGCAAAAATGAAGTCAAACAAATCGACGCGAATAACTTTGTTGTCAGCGTTACCGCGCCGCCGGTAGATGGAAAAGCGAACGAGAAAGTCATTGAAGTCCTCGCTGAGTATTTCGAAAAACCGAAACGGTGCATAACCATTCTCCGCGGAATATCTGGGAAAACGAAAATGGTTGATATCACGTAGTAGACGGTCACCGACCGTCGTGCAGAGATAACCGGAATGCCGATTTTCCGGAACACCGATCTGATGATCGGTTACTACACGGATGGACTTAGCGTCGTATACCTTCCCCGTATTATCTGTTTGAGTTGTGCAACATTTTGAACCGAAGGGGAAGATGAAGATTGTGGAGATAACGTAAAACACACGATTCCGTACCGCTCAAAGATCCGGATCGTAACCTGTGCTTAGGTCCTGAAACGAGGTCGGTGTGACGGTCTTATTAAGATTTTTACATTGAAGCTTTCCTGCTTTTTAGTTATATTCCAATCACCCTAATCCTATGGAAATTAAGCAACTTATATCGTCCGTGATAACGGAAAAGCCACAGTCACGCTCAATCAATGAGTTTGTTTTTCTTTGCCGCAAGATTGCATTAGTTCAGATTCGGCGCAAGCTGAGCAGTGGACGACTACACTCCGAGTTCTTCAAGTCATCCCCTGATGATCTTGCCATCGATTGCATTGCCGATCTTTTCCAGCAAGACGATTCAGGTACTTTCGTCCAGATAAAAACCTACTTTGAAAGTTTATCTCTCGGCAATATTTCTGAAAAAGATTTGCTCACACATCTACGCCGGTTGGTGTTTGCACGTGTGAACCAAAGTGTTTTCCGGATGTACAACGAAGCCGATCCTGCGCTTGGAAAAATTCTCCGCAACACCAAATATGCAGTTCATACATTAAACAATTTCATTGAGATCGAACGATTTGGCGAACAGTGCATTGCCCCAAGCGCATGTGAGATGCTGGAGCATTTGCCTGAGCTTGATCGCACAGAGTTGGAGCGACAACTAAGATACCACGCACGGGGCAGTGAACATATCCCTGCTCTGCTGGCAAAGCTCTCCGTCTATCTCCGTGAACAAAACGATCACAGCCGCGTCGTGCCGATAATGCTTGTGGCGATGGTTTTCCGTTCGTTGTACAGCGATGCACCGGTAACACAGGAGGCAATTATAGAAGATCGATTCATTGCCAGGGATGCCTCGGCAATTCTTCACGATGTTTGTAAGCAGCCTATGAACGAAACCGAGCCAAAATATGTTAGAAAGATCGAACCCGTAGTCTTTAAAAAATATTTTAATGTTATCGAAGAAAATCTTATTGCAACGATCATCCAGCAGGATGGCGATCGGAAATCGTTCTTCACAAGTTTGAAAACATTAATGCCTGAACTAACGGAGAAAGAATACAAGAAGAATCATAAGTCACGGATTGAATACCTCGCCCGTATTGCACACAAGCGGGCTGTGAAGGAGCTAAAAAAACACGTGTAGAATCCATCACGTTGATGGACAAACTAGAATGTCCGACTGCGAGTCGGACTCTACGATTTCAGCAAGAGATTGTATTTGCAACGAATATAATATAAGAGTGAACCACATAGATGAACATACGTTAGAACTGTACGCCCTGAAGGCAGATGAGATTGCCGGCAGAGTTGACGAGATTGAAGAACATCTCCGCGAATGCCACGGTTGCCGTGCGCTTGTTGAGGAGATTGTGCAATATTACGATGAACTGAAGCTTGAGATGCAAAAACTTCCTAAAACCGAGCTTTCAACAGAACAAGCAATTGTGCGGCGACAAATACATCTCAAACCATATTACGAGCAGTTTGCGCCGCCTGTGCATTACAGACCCAACACACCGCTGGCAAAAATGTTCTACTTCGTCCGCCGCCATCCAGTTGCAGTGAGTATAAGCAGTTTTGCAATTGTTGGTTTGCTTGGCTGGTTTTTAAATGATGCAATAAGATTATTTTTATCAGACAAAGTAATAAAAGATACCAACCCCACTTATACTTACCTCAACTCAGCAACAGAAAAGTTAGAAGTGTACAACAAAAATCATGATCTTCTTTGGAGCATACCTACTCCTGAAGCGACAGGTCCTTCAACAGATGAGAAGAACAAAAAAACCACAGTGGTAACTGATTTAGACGGCGATGGAAAAAACGAAGTCGTGACAGTTCTTAATTCACTTGCTGGCAATATAGAAAAGAGAAGTGTTCTCCGGATTTTTTCTTCGGATAAACAACAGGTACGTGAAATATCGTTCGGGCGAGCCATTAAATTTCGCGATCGGCAATATCAATCCGAATTCATGTCAGGTTATTTAGTGGTAGAGGATTTTCAACAAAACGGCTCGAAAGAAATTATTGTCTCGGTAACTAATCTTCGTTCTCCTTCATTTATTAGTCGTTTGGATAAAAACGGTAACGTAATTGGTGAATACTGGCATTTCGGACATATCGATGTACTTTACACAGTTGATTTAAACGGTGATGGTAAGAAGGAAGTCGTACTTGGGCCAGTGAATGATCTCAACGATACTACCCATAAGGAATTTCCGGTAGTAATTGTTCTTGACCCTGAAAAGATTGTTGGACAGACGGAATCGAGTTGTACATCGGGATTCGGTTTACCCAAATCGGAGGCAGAAATATTTTACATCGGTATGCCGAGAACAAATATGGATGATGTTCTGCCAGGGAGTGGTTCTAATATTTTTACTTTATATTACACCAATGATCAAATACTCACAGTCCAAACAGTTAATGGTTGTTATAAAGAATTTCCTCCGTTCGCATTTGATTTTATTTTTTCAAGGGACATGAAAATTGCCAGAGTAAAATCAATGAATAATACTGATGCTGTATATACATCTCTCGTACAAAAAGGTAAACTCACCGGCAAGATCGATCAAGCTTACTTAAACAACATCAAGAACGGCGTCTGTTACTGGGATGGCAAAGAGTGGCGCAAAGAATGGGCGATGGTGAAACACAGCGTAGTAGACGGTCACCAGACCGTCGTCCATAGATAACAACATACACCGATCTGATGATCGGTTACTACGCGTTGATTTGGTAATCGATTGATACACGCTGATTTGATAATTGATTGATATACGCCGATTTGATAATCGGCTACTACATACTTATCTTTTATTATGAAACTTCACCCTCAAAAACCACCACGTTTCAAAGAAGGAAATTCATTTTATTTTCTCACCTTTTGTACATTCAAACGAAAACAATTATTACACAACGAGACGATCCCTCAATTTCTAATCGAGGAATTACAATTTTACAAACAAAAAGTTAAAGATCTTATAGCATATACAATTATGCCCGACCACATTCATTTGATCGTTGAAGTTGAGAAGGTCGAAGAGATGTCTGCGTTCTTACGTGATTTTAAAAAATATACTTCAAAGGGAATCAAGCGAATGTTGTGTGGTAACGGGTCACCGACCCGCATTTGTGATGGGCAGAGTACACCGATCAGTGATCGGTTACTACGAGAACCAATCTGGCAACCCGGTACCATGGATCATTGCATTCGAATGAATTGGGAAAACAAGGATTTCGAAAATCATCTTTCATATCTTTTTTACAATTCATACAAACATTTAAATATTCCACCGAAGGATTTTCAGCATCATAACTTTACGGAATTTGTTGCGCAGGGTGTGTTTGACAATGATTTTTTAGCAATGGATGAAAGCACAACCAAGACATTTGAAATTTACGAGTAAAGTTTAATTGCTGTAGTAGACGGTCGTTGACCGTCATGTTGTGGCAACAGCACATACCGATCAGGTGATCGGTTACTGCAATACGATATTGGCGCAGTGAACATTGTGTAGTAGACGGTCACCAGACCCTCGTTTTGCGACAACGGTGTATACCGATCTGGTGATCGGTTACTACTCGCCGATTTGATAATCGGCTACTACATCCCCTGTTTGTTGTGGTGTAAATTCCACCGTTTGGTGGGGGATTTTAGAACCTTGCGAAGGTTACAGGAGTATTTTGCTCAGGCAATCTTCGCAAGGTTGGGACACGGATTCAAACTTCGATTTCTGACTGAGCCGATCGTTGTAAGAAATCGGAAGTATTACATTGCAGGTTGTCTATCGCTCTTTCTCAATAGCTGATAAAACTTGTTTGATAATTTTGGGATGTAATATTTTACCGCTGTGAAAAGGTAGAACAATTCTTCGGGTGTTCTTGAGATATATTCTATGACTCCCTTTTGTCCGAATTAATAAGAACCCCGATTTCAGTAATAATGCCTCTGCCTCTTGTGCTGTAAGGCGGGGAGCTTTAGGCAACCTGAACCTCTAATGTTGTATTCAATATTTCTTTACTCAACATCTGCCGGCTCTCTTCCTTTGATAAAGTTTCAAGGTAAAGTTCAACCGCCTCGCGCATATTGCTCAGTGTTTCTTCCAATGTTTCGCCCTGAGTCTGGCATCCTTCTAACATCGGAGAATAGGCATAATATCCAAACTCGTCTTTCTCGATGATAACGCTGATTTTATTTAACATTGTCTTCTTCCTTTAATTTCTTCATAAATGTAACAATTGATCGAGTCAGAATCAACCTAAGTGAAAATTCCATCCCTGAAATTCAAAAATGGTATTAATTCTCAACAGGATGGCTTGGAAGTCCTTTTTGAGAAAAGGACTCTACGCAGGTAACATGGTCTCCCACGCGGGTAACATGGCGTAGAGTCCGTTCCCCTGAACGGACATTTTAGATAAAACCCGCCATACACCGCAAACCTCTAGAAGGGTAAACCTCTATCTCACGCACGGTGGGAGGTTAACCAATCTAAAAACCCATGTTTCCATACATTTTTGCCTATTTTGTTAATTCCCAGCCAGCACCATGACAAAAATAAAAATATTTTTAAGAAATTTTCAGCAACACCTTCAAATTGTAACGAGAAATATATATCTAATCCATCATTACTTATTCATAATTATCAGGAGCTAACAATGAAAAAAATTATTACTATTGCAATCTTTATGATTGCATATTTGTCCTTCTCATTAGCACAAATTCCAACGGATAGTCTTGTTGCATATTATCCCTTTAATGGCAACGCCAACGATGAGAGCGGAAATGGAAATAATGGAACTGTAAATGGTGTTTCTTTTGTCAATGTGGATCAAGGAACAATCGCACAATTTGCTTCGACAAGTTACATAGAAGTCACTGATAATACATCATTTGATTTTTCAAATGTCCCCGGTGTTACCATAGAAACTTGGATTAGGCTGGAACAAGCCACAACTGGTTATATCATCCAGAAAGAGGGACCATCTGGCCTGGATGATGATGAATATATGATTAATGTACAAACATCTGATGGTCAACTTCTAGGGGCTTTTACTGGTCCTTCTTCGCAACACCAGACTATTTCGTCTGTTAATAAATTGGCATTGAATACTTGGTACAATGTAATCTTAATGTGGAACCAAACTAATGGGAATGTTTCATTTTATATCAATGGCGTATTAGATAATACGGTGAGTTCATCTGTTACTTCAATTCAAAACACGAATGTACCAATAACGATTGGCAGAAGTTATCAGGGTACTCAGAGATTTATAGGTTCATTAGATGAAGTCCGTATTTATAAACGCGTGCTGAGTGATTCGGAGATACAGGCACTCTATCGTGATCATGGACTTATTGCCCACTATCCATTCAACGGTAACGCGAATGATGAAAGCGGTAATGATAACGATGGAATCAACAACGGTGCGATACCAACAACGGACAGGTTTGACAATGATGCGAAGGCTTATATATTCAATGGAAGTTCCAGCTATATCAAAGTGGCTGGTTCGTCAAGCCTTAATGTCACATCTGGATTAACAATTTCCTCCTGGGTGTTTTTACGATCGATAGGGAAGGATGATCAAGAGATTGTTGCTAAGTGGTACAATAATGATCCGGGAAACGAAGTAAGTTTTGTGTTTGAAATTGGAGCATCAACCAGCAAACCAAGATTTGTCGTCGCCTTTTCTCCCAGCGATAAGAGAATAACATTATCACCAACCGACATTCCATTGAATATGTGGGTATATCTGGTTGCTACCTTTGACGGTACAAATAGTCGTATTCATATCAATGGCTTACCAGTGATATCGAATGAGAATATAGGTACAATTAACGTCGGCACATCTCCTTTAATGATAGGTGCCCATGATGGTCCAGCAGATCTAAATCCGTTTAATGGTTCACTTGATGACATCCGCATCTATAATCGTGCACTCTCCGAACAAGAAATCAAATTATTATACGGCAACTATCGCCAACAAATAATTTCAATTAAAGATATCCCCAATGACCAAGGCGGAAAAGTACGCATCAACTGGGATAAAATTTATCTTGATTCGGCTGGTACAACCCTGCAAATAACATCCTACGGCGTCTGGCGAAAGATTCCCTTAGGAATGTCAATTACGAAACAGATGCCAAGCCCTATGTCCATCATGAACGACACACTTGGTGTGTTGTATGATTATCTTGGAACAGTCAATGCAACCCAATCACCTTCATACAACTTTGTTGCACAAACACTTCAGGATTCATCAGAGTCAGGAACAAATGCCGAAACATTCCTGATTACAGCACACACATCAGATCCAAATGTTTATTATATCTCGGAAGCTGCGAGCGGTTACTCTGTGGATAATCTTGCGCCATCTGCACCAACCACCCTTGCAGCGGTTCTTCAACCTGATACAAGTGTACAACTTACATGGAGTGAGAATGTTACAGACCACGATTTCCAGAAGTATGAAGTATATAGATCAACCATTGAGAACTTCATACCCAATCCCAGTTCATTATTTGCTACTACGATTTATAATGCGTATCTGGATAACTCAACCATTCCAGGTAATCATTATTACTATGTAATTAGAAGTGTAGATTTTCATGGCAATCAAAGCGACCCATCACCACAAGCCTCCGCTGGAATGCAAACTTCTCAATCGTATTCAGTTGATAATAGCTGGAATATGATTTCAGTTCCCCTGAAGGTAACAGACAATGCTAAAACCGCACTTTATCCAACTGCAATCAGTGATGCTTTTACTTATGATGGTACATATATATCGTGTACCAATCTTGGAAATGGGAAAGGGTATTGGCTAAATTTTTCTGGTCCTCAAAGTGTGTCGATTTCAGGATACTTCGTTGATGTAGAGACTGTAGATGTGAAAACGGGTTGGAACATGATAGGTTCGATATCTTTATCTCTTGAAGTAAGTCAGATATTCAGCGTCCCCGGAGGTATTATTACGAGTGAATTCTTTGAATATAATGGAAATTACACTTCAACTGGTACCATAATTCCAGGTAAAGGATACTGGGTAAAAGTGAGTGAAGAAGGCAAACTTGTGATGTCAACTGGTGCGATATCAAGGACGAGTCGAATCAAAGTTGTACCGACTAACGAGTTACCACCTCAACCGCCAGGAGAACGACAATCATCAACGAAAGAAATTCCAATAAACTATGTAATAAAGCAAAACTACCCTAATCCTTTCAATCCGTCGACAACAATCAAGTACGGTTTACCTCAGAGCGCTCATGTAACATTAAGTGTTTACAACACACTCGGTCAGCGTGTTGCGCTGCTTGTGGATGAAAAGCAGGAAACGGGTTATCACGAAGTAACATTTTCCGACAAAGGCGGATCCGCCTCCGGCGGAGATGGTATTGAATTACCAAGCGGTGTTTATTTTTATCGGCTACAAGCTGGCAATTTTACGAGCGTGCAGAAGATGCTT
>CAYGZC010000198.1:0-13182 GCA_964354225.1 uncultured Chlorobiaceae bacterium
TGAATCTTGGGCAATGCTCGTTTGCTGTGCGGTACCCTGATTGGAAAAACAGATCGCCAGCATTAACATCAACACAACGAGCCGCATCATTACACCTGAATCACACCCGGATTGAATTTGGGGATGTAAGGATTATTCGCGGCAATCTGGATACAATGGGAAATTATTTGCCGGGTTGTAATCGGATCGACAATGCCGTCGACCCATAAGCGAGCGGCAGCATACAGAGGGTCAAGCTCGCTGTTGTAACGATTGGCAATCTCGTTCAACATTTTTTCCTGATCTTCTTTGGAAATTTTCATCCCCTTTGACGCCATCTGCTGAACTTTTATGCTCAATAAAGTTTCGCTTGCTTGCTTTCCACCCATTACTGCAATCTGAGCAGTGGGCCACGCAAAGATAAATCGCGGATCGTACGATTTGCCGCACATGGCATAATTGCCGGCACCGTAGCTGTTGCCCACAATAAAAGTAATTTTTGGTACGACACTATTTGCGACGGCATTAACCATCTTTGCACCATCTTTGATAATTCCACCCTGTTCGGCGCGCGTGCCAACCATGAATCCGGTAACATCCTGCAAAAAGATTAGGGGAATATTTTTCTGGTTGCAATTTAATATGAAGCGGGTTGCCTTGTCGGCACTATCGCTGTATATCACACCACCGACCTGCATCTCACCCCTCTTCGTCTTCGTCACCGATCTCTGATTTGCAACGATGCCGACAGCCCATCCATCAACTCGAGAATATGCCGTGATAATAGATTTGCCATAGCCGGCTTTGTATTCATCGAACTCGCCCGCATCAATAATACGAGTAAGCACCTGATGCATATCGTAAGGTTTTGTGCGATCATGAGGAAACAAGCCATAAATTTCTTTGGGATCGAATGCTGGCGGTTTCGGTGCGATACGATCAAATCCCGCTTTTGACGTTGCGCCAAACTTGTCGATAAGACTTCGGATGGTTTCTAAACAAACGTCATCGTTAGGCATTTTGTAATCTGTAACGCCGCTGATTTCACAATGCATTGCCGCACCACCAAGCTCTTCAAGATCAGCATCTTCACCAATCGCAGCTTTAACGAGAAAAGGTCCAGCAAGAAAAACGCTTCCCGTCTTATCAACAATCAACGCCTCATCGCTCATGATTGGAAGATATGCCCCACCTGCAACACAAGGTCCCATTATTGCTGCGATCTGAGGAATACCCATCGAAGACATTACAGCATTGTTCCGGAAGATACGACCGAAGTGTTCTTTGTCGGGAAATATTTCACTCTGGAGTGGTAAGAAAACCCCAGCCGAATCAACAAGATAAACTATAGGCAACCGATTTTCCATTGAAATTTCTTGAGCACGAAGATTTTTCTTGCATGTGATAGGAAACCACGCCCCCGCCTTTACTGTTGCATCATTAGCAACGATAACTACATCGCGGTTATGAATTTTCCCAATACCGAAAATTGTACCGGATGCTGGTGCTCCGCCATACTCTTCATACATACCATAAGCACAAAACAAACCGATCTCTAAAAAATGACTGTTAGGATCAATCAGTTTTGAAATGCGCTCGCGGGCTGTAAGCTTCCCTCGTTTATGATTTTTCGCTATCGCATCTTCTCCGCCACCCATTTTGATGACTTCGGCTTTTGAGTTCAGGATACGCATGAGGTTTTTTAGATTGTCTTCGTACTTGTAAAAATTTATATCCTTATTAACTTCAGTGCCAATTTGTGCCATTATCTTATCCCGCGTTTCTTGAGTGAGATTTTATTTAACATGATCGATGCTTCGACATTTCCCGGATCCAGTTGTTTTGCACGCTTCAAGTATTCTTCTGCCACTTGGAGGTTGTCGGCATTATAATAATTATCTCCGATCCGATAATCCAGCATCGCTTCCGGTAATATATCGGAAGTCGTTCCACCTTGTTTTTGAAATTTTAACAAATCTTTATAGACCTCGGCCGCTTCAGTAAATCGTTCGGCACCTGTCAGTATTAATGCCAGCATTATATGATATCGTTCCTCACGACCTTCGGTTAATTGAACACATCGCCTTAATAATTCCACTGCATCTTTCATTTCCTGAGGATTTATAATCGATCCCTCTCTCCGATAAGTTTCGACGAGTGCAGTTGCGTACGTCGATATCACCTCGACATCATCTGGATATAATTCTGAAAGTGTGCCCAACACCCTACACCGTTCATCTCGCAGATCCATATCTCGGGAAACGCGTGCCATCATACCCAGTGCTTCTTCGTTTTTGGGATTTAACTGTAAACATTTTTTCAATGTCGTATACGCAAATCCCAAATCACCAATCTGTTCATCGTTTCTGTAACGAGCAATGTTGAGATAATTTTCAAGCGAGAGCCCGTACTGCTTTTCATAATCCGTTAACCAAAGATTTTTATCCTGGACCGAGATTCTTTCATCGATACTATCTATCATGGTTACCGATTCATGTGTGAAGAGGGATATGGGTGCCATGAATTCTAACAGCGGTCTTTTTTCAGTATTCAAATCACTTTGTCTAAACGCAAATGTATTATTCCGTGCTGAAACAATTTGTGTTGATAGTAGTGCGGGAACATCATAAATTCGTATTCTCGATAGGTCGTATGCAATAGGAGGAAATTTCATTTTTCTTTCCATCGCGTCAAAATTCAATGTAATTGGACTTATTGAAGCTAAAATAATTATGTCCGCCTCTGATGCTTTCCAAACGGTGATGAACGGAAATGAACGACTGATGGTACATAGCACGATCTCAAAAATTTTATCATTAATATCGTACGCATGGAACCATTGGGTTAAAACACCATCGGGATGCAGTCGGTTCTTGGCCAACTCAAAAAATTCCCGTGAAAATAGATTACCGATACCCGCAATCCATGGATTAGATGGCTCACTTATGATGTAATGATATTTTTTCGGTGATATTTTGAGATATGTAATTGCATCATCTATATACAACTTGACACGCGGGTCGTGTAAAAAATTGTAATTATCTGATGCGAAATAGGAATTACATTCCACAACTTCAGAGGCAATTTCGATACAATCTAAAGATCGAATTGGATGACGAAGAGCTGATCCGCTTGTTATACCGCTTCCTAATCCAATCACTAATGCATCCCCCGAATCTGGACATACCATCAACGGAACTTGACTTAATAGTATTTGTGTTTGGAGATCACTGATTGTACTTGCATCAGCTTTGCCATTGATTATCAATGCTCTCTGTGCTGTATCGCGGAATGAGAACTCGGTAACTGCAACATTGGCATTAACACCTTCCTTGTACCATAATATCTTTCGCACCATCTCGCCTTCTTTTTTAAAATCTTCAAAAGATTCTGGAGAAATCAGGAAAAATGAGCGAAACACACCAGAAATAGAGATAGATTCATTCCACCTTGGAAATTGAATCCTATACCCCAATGCAATTAATATAAAAAAGACAGCAAAACCTATCCTCCACCGAGAAGTAAGTTTAGCATCTAAAAATAATATTGTCAAACCCAGCAGTCCGTTGAGAAGAACACCGATCTCGATAGATAATTTTACTCCCATCGTTGGAATAAAAATCAAACCGGTGACCAAAGCCCCGATTACCGTGCCTACTGTATTGATGGAAAAAACACCACCGATTGATTTTCCCAATAGACGTATGTCATTACTAGCGATACGGCTTGCCACAGGCAACGACATACCAGAGAAAGTTGTCGGTAAGATCATAACCATAAAACAAAATAAAAATTCGCATCCTAAGAAAATTGGAAAATTGCCAGGTCTGTTTGTAATTAATGTTGTAATCTTTAAAAGGTAATACGGTAAGCGTTCATATAGCGGCAGTGTCAGTATCATTGATACGGCAGTCCCAAATTGACAAATGCCCAGCAGCATGACCAGGTTTTTAACTTTTTTGATGATCAGAGAAACGATCCAACTTCCGAGAGTTATACCACTGATAAAAGCAATCAACATAACTGTGAATGAGTATGTTGAAGAGCCAAGGATGTTTGAGAGCAATCGAATCCATGTTAATTCATACAACATGGCAATAAAACCTGATAGCGCTGCAGTTATGATCGCTATACGAACCGTCTTTTGAGAAAAACGCTGTGTTGGTTTTTGTTCAGATTCAGCAATAATAGTTTTTGAAGGAACATCGATTTTTATGAATTTTGCCAGGAAGACTGCAGCTAAACCTATTAATATATTAAGAGATGCAGCGCTCCATACCGCACCATCAAGAGCCAGCCATTGGATTAGGAAAAATCCGGCAATTGCAGAGCCGATAACTGCCCCTAAACTATTGATATAGTATAATGTGGCAACATCTTTTCCAGCATCGGCGATATTCTTCGTAAGGAATTTCGTGAGGATGGGTAGTGTGCCACCCATGAAAAATGTTGGCACTATGAGTGTGAAAAAACTTAGTATAAACTTGAGAGCAAGTAAGCCAACTTGATCCGAAGCGCCGTTCATTGATGTGGCAGTACTGATGAAAATTTTCTCAGCCAAATTTATTATAATCGGATAAACGAAACAGTAAATCCCGATCGCGATCTCAAGCAGTCCATAAAGTTTAAGCTGATTGGATGACTTATCTGCAAACTTTCCCCAATAAAATGCCCCAAGTGCTAATCCACCCATGAAGGTTGCAAGCACAATCATATGGGAGTATGCAGTACTCCCAATAAACAAAGCGAGGTACTTCGACCATGCAACTTCATAGATAAGTCCGCAAATTCCAGAGAGAATAAAAAGAAGAACGATCAAAATTTTGAGAGTAGATGGTTTCATGGGATTTAATAATTTATAATTGGGTCAACCGCCAAATATGTTTCGTGCAATCACAAGCTTTTGAATTTCGGTTGTGCCTTCACCGATGGTTACAAGCTTAACGTCGCGGTAAAATTTCTCCACCGGAAAATCTTTGATGAATCCATAGCCGCCGTGGATTTGAACTGCTTCGTTAGTCGCATGGACCGCAACCTCGCTGGCATAATATTTTGCCATCGAAGATTCTGTGACTACTTCTTTACCTTGATCTTTCAGATAACCAGCGCGATATGTTAGCAGGCGCGCTGCTTCGATTTGAGTTGTAATATCTGCTAACTTCCACTGAATTGCCTGAAATTCACCGATTAGTTTTCCGAATTGTTTTCGTTCTTTTGCATATTTCACACTTGCGTCGAGCGCACCCTGGGCGATTCCAAGCGCAAGAGCAGCAATGCTGATTCGTCCGCCATCAAGCACAGATAATGCTTGATGAAAACCCATACCTTCTTCGCCAAGAAGATTATCTATGGGGACACGACAATTATCGAATGTAATTGCAGCGGTATCAGAGCTTCGCATTCCCATCTTATTTTCTTTTTTACTGACTATGAAACCAGGTGTGTCATTCTCTACAATGAATGCCGACGTACCTTTCTTGCCTTTACTTTTATCCGAGATTACAATTACAACAGTAATATTGCCAACACTACCGTGTGTAATAAAATTTTTACTTCCATTCAAAACATAGCAGTCGCCATCCCGAGTTGCAGTCGAGAGCATACTACCCGCATCACTTCCCGACGTTGGCTCGGTTAGCGCCCATGCACCAATCTTTTTACCGCTCGCAAGGTCGGGTAAATACTTTTTTTTCTGCGCATCACTACCAAACATGTAGATATGATTTGTGCACAGACTGTTATGAGCAGCGATAGTCAATCCAACAGAAGGATCAACTTTTGAGATCTCTTCAATAACAGTGATGTATTCACGATAACCTAAACCGGCTCCGCCATAAGACTCAGGAATGATCACCCCCATAAATCCAAGCTCGCCTAATTTTTTAACGATCTCGAACGGAAACTCCTGAGATTCATCATACTTCATAACAACCGGTTTAATTTCCTTCACAGCAAATGACCTTGCCAACTGCTGTACCATTGTCATGCTTTCATTAAATTCAAATTCTGGTATAACTTGTTCTTTTACTGTTTGTTCAGACATAGTATTCCTTGAAATTATGTGGATATAATGTATGAGGTTTTCAGACGAATTGCAACGAATTATTGCTTAAAATATTCCAGAAGCTGTTCAACAATATCATAAGGGGTTGTTTGATGAGAAACCACCTGCTCGATTTTTGATGCAAGCAATTCTTTCCGCTCATCATTCCAGAACTCGATACGCAGTCGGTCTCCAACAAGCTCGCGTATGCGCTCGAGAATTCTACTTTCTCGTTTTATTATTAAGCTCTGCCCTTTTTCAAGAAAAGCGCGATGTGCTGTAATCTTTTCTAAAATTAGATCAATTCCTTTACCGTCATTAGCAACCGTTTGAATAACATCTGGTTTCCATCCGTCTGCTTGAGGTTTAAAATTCAACACCATTTTAATCGACATGACTGCTTGGTCAGCGCCTGCACGATCAGCTTTGTTAACAACAAAGAAATCTGCAATTTCCATCAAACCGGCTTTCATCGCCTGAATCGAATCACCAGATTCTGGAACAAGCACAACCACTGTCGTATCGGAAGCGCGAACAATATCTAATTCAGATTGGCCTACACCTACTGTTTCCATCAAAATAAAATCGCACCCCGATGCATCAAGAATATCTGCGGCTTCTTTTGCTTTCTTGCTCAAGCCGCCCAAACTTCCACGCGAAGCCATGCTGCGAATAAACACGCCTTCATCAAGCTCAACATCAGTCATGCGTACACGATCACCAAGTAACGCACCACCAGTGAATGGGCTTGTTGGATCAACCGCGATGATACCAACCCGTTTGTTTTCATTTCGATACAATTTAGCCAGCTTGTTGGTGATTGTGCTTTTACCGGCTCCGGGTGGTCCTGTAATGCCTATCCGATAAGCTTTCCCTGTATAAGGATACAGCTTGCGCAGCATCGAAATTGCTTCGGGATATTCATTCTCGACTATTGAGATAGCGCGGGCAACTGCCGCTCGCTCACCTTTAATAATACGATCAACAAAAGAAATATCAACCTGCATTTTACTTCTTTATCTTATCACGAAAATATTGCACGGTAAGTTCAATCCCTTTCTCCAATGTTACGGTCGGCTGCCATCCAAATATTTTTTTAATATAAGCATAATCGAGAACACTTCTCTGCTGTTCACCCATCTTTGCCGGCCCATGCAATTCTTTGCAGTCTGATTTGGCAAATTGTTTAATAAACTTAAAAATAGCATTGACATCCGATTCGATACCGGTGCCGACATTAAATATATCATATTTTTCGTGTTCAAGAGCAAACATATTTGCTCTAACAACATCTCCAACATAAGTATAATCTCTCGTCTGCTTTCCATTGCCGTTGATGATCGGCTGCTGACCAGCAAGCATCTTGTTTGAAAAAATTGCAACTACTCCGGCTTCTCCGTGTGGATTTTGTCGGGGACCGTAAACATTGGCATATCGCAGACTCACATATTTTAATTTATAAACTGCTTTATAATAAAAAAGATATTTCTCAACAGATAATTTTGCAATCCCATAGGGAGATAAAGGTCGCACCGGATGCGCCTCATCGGCAGGAAAATAATCCTGCTCACCATAAATTGCGCCACCAGTTGATGCGAAGATAAATTTCTTAACACCAAACTCTTTGCAATTCTCAAGGAGATTGATTGTCCCAAGAATATTGACTGATGCATCATATTTGGGATCCTCGACCGATTTACGGACATCCATCTGGGCTGCATGATGGATGATAACATCAAATTTTTCTTGCTGGAATACGCTACGAATATTCTCGTTTCGAATATCCATCATAATTAATTTCGCTTTAGGATTAACATTCTCTATTTTTCCAGTTGAGAGATCGTCCATGATGATAACTACATGTCCGGCATCGATACCTGCATCTGCCACGTGCGAACCGATGAAGCCCGCACCGCCTGTAATGAGTATTTTCAAATTTACTCCTTCATATTTCTATCCACAACAGAGCCCTGTCTGCCGACAGGCAGGTGCAGAGAACACTGAGAGATATTCCTATCTGTGCGGCTGTGTGGTAAAATCATTATTTAACGTTTTAATCTTTCAATTCCTTTTTTTCCAATATCACTTCGATAGTACGCTCCGTCGAACGTAATTTTCTCTACTGCCCGGTACGCTTTGTCTACGGTTCCTTCCAAATCAAATCGCGAACCCACAGCCGTAACACCAAGCACCCTCCCGCCAGAAGAAACAATGACATTCTTATTATACTTCGTTCCAGCATGAAAAACAATTACGTCCTTTCCTTCAGCAATAGTTTCTAAACCAACGATCGGTTTATCCATTTCATAATCATCCGGATAACCACCCGAAGCAATCACTACGCATACAGCCGATTGATCCTTAAATTTTATTTTTGCTTTACTTAACTTATTATCCACAGCATCAAGCATTAATTGAACGAGATCGTTTTCAATAAGCGGTAGAACAACTTGTGTTTCAGGATCACCAAAGCGACAATTATATTCTATAACTTTCGGACCCGTTTCGGTTATCATCAGTCCAACATACAAACATCCTTTATAGAGTCGTCCTTCTTTTGCCATACCAATTAGCGTTGGACGGATTATATCTCGCTTGATCCTATTCAAAATATCTTCCGTTACAATTGGTGCAGGTGCATAAGCTCCCATACCACCTGTATTCTTGCCTTTATCGCCATCAAGAATTCGTTTATGATCTTGAGCAGAAGAAAGAACCACAAAATCTTTTCCATCCGAAATAGCAAATACCGAAGCTTCCTCACCCACAAGAAATTCTTCCAGTACGATATTTAAGCCGGCTTCACCAAAAACTTTCTGACCAAACATCATGTCCAGCACTTCGAGTGCCTGCTCTTTGTCATCACAGACCGCTACACCTTTACCCGCCGCCAAGCCATCAGCTTTAATAACGATTGGCACGGGAATTTCATTTATATATCTTTCTGCATCAAACCTTTGTACCGCATTGAACGATCTGAATACTGCTGTTGGGATGTTATACATTTTCATGAACTGCTTTGCAAACACCTTGCTACCTTCCAATTCAGCGGCTGCTTTCGATGGACCAAAAATTCTTAATCCATTTGATTCAAAGAGATCAACAATCCCTTGCGTCAATGGCTGTTCAGGTCCAACAACGGTGAGGTCGATCTTGGATGTTTTTGCAAATAGCAATAATCCATTAAGATCGGATGATTTGATAGGTACAATCTCGGCTATGGCTGCGATACCTGCATTGCCGGGTGCGCAATAAAGTTCTGTAACAAGCGGACTTTGCTTGATTTTCCAAACCAAGGTATGTTCACGACCACCAGAACCAACCACGAGAATTTTCATTCTACTACCAAGAAACCAAAAATTTTTGAAAGTTCATTTGTTAATTCAACGCGATTATATTTTTGAATAACCTCTTCCTTTGATGCAGGAAGTCTATTCTCCCGATAAAGCCCATACAACTGAACGATCGCTTCAGCGATTCCTTTCACATCCGTCGGTTGAATAATCCTACATCCTCCGGCTTCTTCCAGTGTTTGCCGGATAAACCCTTCTGGTACACATCCAAGTATCGGCTTGCGAAGTCCAAAATATTCGTATAATTTCCCCGGCGATTGTTTGTCGTTATTTAACGTCAGCCACAAAACATCAGCCGACTTAAGATATTCAATACAATGCCTATGATCAAGATAACCTGTAATTGTTACATTTCCTTCCAAGCCGAGTGATTTAATAATATTTACATACTCGTCTTGAAGATTGCCAATCAAGACTAATTCAATCTGATCTTTGAGCTGCGGTCGAGCTGTAACAACTTCTTTCAGTGCTTGTAAGAAATGCTTAGGTGTTCGATCTCCGTAGAAAACACCTGCATGTGCGAATCGCATCCGTTTTGATTTCTCGATGTGTATTTTCGGATCAACTTCAAAGTCAGCCGGATCGTATCCATGTGAGAGAATTGTTACATCGTTATACCGGAGATATTTAAATCGTTTCAGTATTAACTCTTTTGTCCTTCGACCCGTGACAAGAATACGAGAGCTTGCCCGCAGCACTTTCTTCTCTAACTTATAATTCCAAAGTTTGTGCATTGGCGTTGGATAATATTTGTATGGATATTCATGCCAGGGATCTCTGTAATCGATAACAAGCGGTTTGTGGAATTTTTTATGCAGCTCCATCCCGATTAGAAAATCGGTGAATGGCGGCGCGGTTGCAAAGATGACATCGAAGTTTTTCTTCTCGAATAATATATTAGCTGCTTTCAGTGCCTTTCTCTTCCATCCAATTTTGTTATCAGGAATAAAGAATGTATCGCTGATGAATGTAAAAATTTTTCTCCAATTTTCGGATGGCATTTTCACAACACCTTTTTTTCGAAAGAGCCGGTTGGGATCAAGCGAGCCAACCCGTTCGATTTCAATATGGTGCGGATGCAGCTCTTCAAGCAGAGTGTAATCTTGAGCATAATATCCGGTCGGAGTGACTGTGAGAACTGTGGGCTGCCAGCCAAACTGTGGAAGATATTTTACAAATTTGAGAGTCCGCTGAACACCGCTGAGTCCCAATGGTGGAAAATAGTAGGCAATTACAAGTACGTTTCGTGTTTGAGTGGTCTGCATATTGGTGAAGTTGTTTCATTGAACTATAAAATGAGCAGTTCTTTCGGTGAAGTGTTTAGAACATCGCAATACCCATCGGTAATAACAATATCATCTTCGATACGCACTCCACCGAAGTTGGGGATGTAGATACCCGGCTCAATCGTTACAACATTGCCAGTTTCAAGCATGGCTTTACTCATAACCGATAGGCGGGGTTGCTCGTGAATCTGCAACCCGATTCCATGGCCAAGTGAGTGTCGGAAGCATTTTTCGTAACCTTGATTCTTGATATACTCTCGAGCAACCCCATCGAGGTCTTTCGCCTTAATGCCGCTCTTTGCTGATTCGATTGCACTCAACTGCGCATCGAGAACAATAGTGTAGATTTTCTTTGCTTCAGGTTTTGCCCGTCCAAGAATCACTGTCCGAGTCATATCGCTGTGATACCCTTGATAGACACATCCCAAATCGAGAGTTACAAGCTCACCATGCTTCAATTTTTTATCTGATGCCCGACCATGAGGGAGTGCACTCCGCTCGCCGCTCGCCACGATTGTGTCGAATCCATCTGCTTCTGCACCATGTTTCCGATGACGATAAGAGACTTCAGCGGCAACATCCAATTCACTTATACCCGGTTTTAGATATGACAAGATTTCTGTGAAAACTCGGTCGGTTATTTCAACTGCTTTCTTAATTTTCTTTATTTCACTTTCGTCTTTAACCGCAGCGATCTTTTCGATACAATCTGCTTCTGGAATAAACTTAACTTTCGGAAAAGACTTTTTAAGATTTTGAAATTGATTGAAGAGAACCGTGTTTCCATCAAAACCAACTCTCATGCCCGAACGCAAGAGTTTTTGTTTTTTAATTTCTTCAATAAGATCGTTTTGATTAATAAAAATTTTCCAACCTTTTGTTTCTTGTTTCACTTGGGCAATATAACGACCATCAGTGAAAAGATAAAGATTACAATTGGTTACAAGTCCGATTCCACTCGATCCGGAAAATCCGCTAAGGTAGCGAAGGTGAGGTTGAAATGTCACAAGAAACGCATTAATCTTAAGTAAATCGAATTGTGCACGAAATTTTTGGAGACGATTATTGAAAAATGATTTTTGATTCATGCTTCAGGGTGCAAATTGTATGTTCATTCTTATTCTACAGATGATAATTCGGTGCTTCTTTAGTTACTGAAATGTCGTGGGGATGACTTTCACGTAATCCCGCTTCCGACATTTTGATGAATTGGGTTTTCGTCTTCATTTCATAAATATTCTTGCAGCCGCAATAACCCATAGCAGCACGCAAACCGCCAATCATCTGGTAAATAGTCTCAGATAAAAATCCTTTATAAGGAACTCGACCCTCAATTCCTTCCGGTACAAGTTTCGGCAGACCTTCTTCCGCATCCTGAAAATACCGATCGCTGCTTCCCTTCTTCATGGCTTCGATGGAACCCATACCGCGGTAAATCTTATAACTTCTACCCTCATATAAAATTTTTTCACCGGGACTTTCTTCCACTCCGGCAAACAATCCGCCAATCATTACCGAGTCTGCGCCGGCAGCGATTGCTTTCGCGATATCACCCGTTTGCTTGATACCACCATCGGCGATCAGCGGAACTTTATTGCGGATGGCAACTTTAGCACATTCGTAAATGGCAGTCACTTGGGGCACACCAACACCAGCGATTACACGAGTTGTACAGATAGAGCCGGGACCAATACCGACTTTGATAGCATCAACACCCGTTCTAATTAAATCGCGTGCAGCTTCGGCTGTACCAACATTTCCGGCAATCAATTCACAATCAGGATATTCTTTCTTAATTAGCTTTACCATATCGAGAACACCACGTGAATGTCCATGTGCTGTATCGACTATAACAACATCAACTCCTGCCTTAATGAGTGCGGCAACTCGATCAAGTGTATCGTCGGTAACTCCAACGGCGGCTCCGGCACGAAGTCTGCCGTGTTTATCCTTGCTTGCAAAAGGGTGATGCTTTTTCTTCTGGATATCTTTGAAAGTTATTAAACCGCGGAGTCTGCCGGTTATATCTACAACGGGAAGTTTTTCTATCCGATGTTTCTGTAGGATCTTCTCTGCTCGCTCTAAAGTAGTGCCGGTGGGTGCAGTGATAAGATTTTCGCTCGTCATGATTTTGGATATCTTCAATTGACGGTTCGGTTCGAAACGGAGGTCGCGGTTAGTAACTATTCCGATAAGTTTCCCTGCATCGTCAATAATCGGAATGCCGGAGATCTGATATCGGCTCATCAAGTCCAACGCATCACCAACGATCTGATTGACTTTCATTGTGATCGGATCGAGAATCATACCGCTCTCCGAACGTTTCACCAGATCAACTTGATCAGCTTGATCGGCAATACTCATATTTTTGTGTAATATTCCGATACCACCTTCGCGAGCAAGTGCAATTGCCATCGTCGCTTCAGTAACGGTATCCATTGCCGCCGAGACTAATGGAATATTCAATGTGATGTTCCGGGAAAGTTTCGTTGAAACATCTACATCACGAGGTAACACGTTC
>CAYGZC010000199.1:0-8379 GCA_964354225.1 uncultured Chlorobiaceae bacterium
TACTTTTGAATTGATATGCAAGTTGGACTAACACATTACCTCATTATAAGTGCGATTCTGTTTTCGCTTGGCATCTACGGTGTTGTCACGCGGAAGAATGCCATCCTTGTGCTGATGGGAATTGAGCTGATACTGAATTCAACGAATATTAATTTCATTGCCTTCTCTCGCTACAGTGGAATGCAACTCGATGGTCAGGTAATTGCCGTGTTCGTTATCATCCTCTCCGCGGCCGAAGCGGCAGTCGCGTTAGCGATCGTTCTCAATATTTATCAACGCTTCAAGACTGTCAATGTTGACGAGATCAATAAGTTAAAGGAATAAAAATTTGTCACCTGAACTTCTAATACGATTTTCACTTATCATTCTTCTTTTACCGTTATTCAGCTTTCTATCGCTCATCTTTTTCGGAAAGCGTCTTTCTCGGCAGGGTGATTGGCTCGGAACATCCGTACTCTTTATTTGTCTTGCCTTATCGTTCGTTGTTCTGTATTTGAAGCTCACGATGTTCGAAGAGCCGGTCAGTCTCACATTCAAGTGGTTAGACTTCGGTAATGTGCCTCTCGTCGGATTTCTCCAGATTTATCTTGGTATGGTTGTCGATAATCTTTCGGCAATTATGATGGTTGTTGTTTGCATGGTCAGTGCGTTCGTTCATCTTTTTTCAATCGGATACATGAAAGATGATGTAAGATATTCAAGATATTTTGCTTATCTCGGAATCTTTACATTTTCGATGCTCGTTATAGTTCTTACGAACAATTTCTTTACAATGTATGTTGGATGGGAGCTTGTGGGATTGAGCTCTTATTTACTTATCGGACATTGGTACGAGAAAAAGTCCGCCTCGGACGCTGCTATCAAAGCATTCGTGGTGAATCGGATTGGTGATATCGGCATGTTTACCGGCATTATGATTCTTTATTTTACGTTCCGTACATTTGGTTTCAACTCGATCTTCTCGGCAATCCAATCCGGTCGCATCCCGATGGGAAGTGAAGCATGGTTGACTGCCGCAGGTATTCTGATTTTCTGCGGTGCGATTGGCAAATCGGCGCAATTTCCTTTGCATGTTTGGCTGCCGGACGCAATGGAAGGTCCTACACCCGTGAGCGCTTTGATTCACGCCGCTACGATGGTTGCTGCTGGCGTTTATCTTGTTGCGAGAACATTCCCTATGATGACCGCTGATGCATTGTTGGTAATTGCATACATAGGTGCGATAACGGCATTCATTTCGGCAACCATTGCTATTGCACAAAACGATATCAAAAAAGTTCTGGCATATTCAACAATCTCACAACTTGGCTATATGGTGATGGGGCTCGGTGTTGGTGCATTCACGGCAGGATTTTTCCATCTCACTACACATGCAATGTTCAAAGCCGGCTTATTCCTCGGATCTGGCTCCGTCATTTACGCAATGCATCATGCACTGCATCATCAAGGAGACCATCATACTGATGCGCAGGATATTCGCAATATGGGTGGACTCGGTAAGAAGATGAAAATTACCTTCTTTACATTTCTGATGTACACACTTGCAATTAGCGGTGTTCCGTTTACATCCGGATTCTTGAGCAAGGATGAAATTCTTGCCGGTACATTAGCGTTCGGTGGATTGACAGGTCATTACATTATTCCAATTATCGGATTCTTAGTTGCTGGCTTGACTGCTTTTTATATGTTTCGTCTAGTTATCATTACCTTTTTGGGTAAGCACGCTGATGAACACCGAATCGAACATGTTCATGAATCGCCAAAGACGATGACGATTCCTCTGATCTGTTTTGCTGTACTGAGTTTCTTCGCATTTTTCTCATTCAATCCTTTTGGTGCATCCTCAGGTTGGTTCTATCATGCAATGGAGAGACCGATGTCCGTTGTTCCGGAGAGTGTACGTGCAACCGAGATTGAAATTTTTGAAGAAGCACTTCATCACTCACATGTTCCAGCAATGATTTTATCACTAAGCGTTGCGGGACTCGGCATACTCATCGCGTTTGTAACATACAAGTGGAAGAAAATAAACGCTGATGCAATAGCAGAAAGGTTTAACTGGCTCTATAAGTTTTTACTCAACAAATGGTATTTTGACGAATTTTATGGTGCTGTGGTTGTTGGCGGTACACATGCAATAACCCGTATCCTTCGCTGGTTCGACAACAATATTATTGATGGAGTTGTTAATGGAACAGCAAGCTGGACGAGGGCTGTTGTCTTCGGGTATACCGACCATGTTAAGGAGCAAAAAACAAGCGCTTCGATCTTTTTAATTCTTGGCGGGCTTGTATCTGTGCTGGTTGCATTCTTTGTCGGTCAGTGGTTTTGGGCACAGCAGGCAATAGTATCGGCAGTCATCATGTCCCTGCTAACAGGCGGGCTCACATTCTTTTTCTTTTGGGCTGGTGCCGGCGGGTTCGATTTGCATGTTGTTGATGGACTTGTTAATGGCGTTGCTTATCTTTCAGGATTTTTTGGAATGATTTTCCGAAAATTCCAAACAGGTCGGGTTCAAACATATATCATATTTGTTTTGCTCGGTGTGATAATTTTGTTTTATGTGTTTCGTTAAATAAATTCTTATTTAGGAATAAAGAAAAAGTTTTTCAATTGTTAAGAGGTTAATTGCTAATGGATTTTCTTGGAATCGGAATATTATCATGGATTACGTTCCTACCTGTTGTGGGAATGATTCTTGTTTTACTTCTCCCGAAAGATAATAAAAATGTCGTAAGGTGGACTTCAGCGTTTTTCACTGCGCTGCAGGTGATTCTCGCCGTTGTCATCTATATGAATTTCAACCGGGGGATGTCGGGTGTTAATACACAAGAAGGATTTCAATTTCTTCAGAAGTTTTCCTGGATTGACATCAAATCGGTTGCCTGGTTTGGAAGAATTCATATAGATTATTTAATGGGAATAGATGGTCTGAGCGTTCTGATGGTCATTTTGACTGCTATCATCTCTTTCATCGCTGTTTTCGCATCGTGGGGAATTGAGAAATCGCTGAAAGGATATTTCGCATTGCTACTTCTGCTTGATACAGGAATGATGGGCGTTTTCGTTTCACTCGATTTCTTCCTCTTTTATGTGTTCTGGGAAGTCATGCTGCTGCCGATGTATTTCCTCATTGGAATCTGGGGTGGTCCACGCCGGGAGTATGCTGCAATCAAGTTTTTCCTTTACACTTTATTCGGAAGTGTTCTGATGCTGCTTGCGATGTTGGCACTCTACTTCAGTGTTTCTGTTGTTGATCCCACAACCGGAGAGAAGATTCACACTTTCAACATGCTCGCTATGATGAATCCGACAAATTACGATCCTGGCTCTATCTTGAGCGGTGTTAATACATCTTGGCGGTACATAGCATTTATAGCTCTCTTTATTGGGTTTGCAATTAAAGTACCGATATTTCCATTTCACACGTGGCTTCCCGATGCACATGTTGAGGCACCAACCGCGATCAGTGTTATCCTTGCCGGTGTGCTCTTGAAAATGGGAACGTATGGTCTTCTCCGTGTCAGTTTCCCAATGTTCCCTGATGCTACAGTTTATTATCAAATTCCGCTTGCGATACTTGGATTCATAAATATTGTTTACGGTGCGCTTGTTGCGATGGCGCAGGTGGATTTTAAAAAGCTAATTGCGTACTCAAGTATCAGTCACATGGGAGTTGTAGTTCTTGGTATGGCGGCACTTAATACGCAAGGCATGACAGGTGCTGTTCTGCAAATGTTCAACCATGGTATAATCACAGCTATGCTCTTCTTGATTGTTGGTGTAATCTACGACCGTACGCATACCCGCGGGTTGAATGACTTCGGCGGCTTGATGAATCAGATGCCGAAATACTCCGGCGTTATGACAATTGCTTTCTTCGCCGCACTTGGATTGCCCGGCTTGAGCGGTTTCATCAGCGAGGCGTTCTCTTTCCTTGGCGCGTTCCAATCGTTCAAGGCAATTACGATTGCATCTACCGTCGGTATCGTTCTCACTGCTGCATACATGCTCTGGACATTGCAGCGGGTATTCCTTGGCACACTTCCCGAAAAATGGAAGACACTTCCCGATATCAACGGGCGTGAATTATTTACACTTGTTCCGCTGGCAATCATCGTTATCTTCCTTGGAATTTATCCATCCCCCGCAATCGATTTAATAACATCGGCAGTTAACAATTTGGTTAGTGTCGTTAATCAATCTGGTGGAATGGCTATACTTGGTCAATAAATTTTGACTTTTTACATTTTAATTTTGAATTGATTTCATGCTCGTACATATATTAAATAGCATTAAACTCTTGCAGCCAGAAACAGCTCTGACGGTAACGTTTTGTCTCCTCATTGTTCTTGATCTGCTTCTTCGGAAGAGAGGGAATGGAACTGCATGGGTTGCTCTCATCGGATTAATTGTCACTGCTTTTTTGCTATCTCAGCAATCAGCGGGGACAGCAAATTCCATCTTCTTCAACATGTTCGCTGTCGATTCGTTCTCGATATTCTTCAAGTTCCTTATTCTTGCCAGTGCAATACCTGTTACAATTTTTTCGATGCAATTCAATGAGCTTACAAGTGTGAAAAGGGGGGTTGGTGAGTATTATTCCTTGCTTATTGCACTAACGCTCGGTTTGTTTCTGATGACCGGCGCAACGAATTTATTGATGATGTATCTATCATTAGAATTGTCGAGCATTAGTTCTTACATCCTTGCCGGTTATACGAAAGATGCAAAAGATTCAAGTGAAGCAGCATTGAAGTATGTCATCTACGGTGCCGCATCGTCAGGCATGATGTTGTATGGAATCTCGATTCTCTACGGTCTTACAGGTTCCGTTGATATATACGGTATCAATAAAGCACTATTAATGAATGATATCAACGCAGTTGCATTGATGATTGCAGGAATTTTAATTATCGTAGGATTTGGTTATAAAATTTCCGCTGTTCCGTTTCACTTCTGGACGCCTGATGTTTACGAAGGAGCACCGATAACAATCACAGCATTTCTTTCGGTTGCATCCAAAGCGGCGGGCTTTGCAATGATGATCAGATTTTTCAAGGTTTCGTTTCTCAATCCTGCGGTTGGAAATCTTGGTCCGGGTGCTTGGGCAATATTTAAAGGGTTCGATTGGAATTTGATTCTTGCCGCAATCTCTGTTCTGACGATGACCATAGGTAATCTGGTAGCGATTTGGCAAAATAATCTTAAACGACTTCTCGCTTACTCTAGCATCGCTCATGCGGGTTATATGTTGATGGGTGTAGTAGTACTAAGCAACGAGGGTATTGCTGCTATCATGATTTACTTTGTCGTTTATCTCTTCATGAACCTCGGCGCATTTTATGTCGTCATGATTGTGGCAAATAAAACGGGCAGCGAGGATATCGAAGCTTACAAAGGACTTGGTTATAGAGCGCCACTTGTTGGCGTGGCGATGGTAATCTTTTTATTATCGTTAACCGGTGTGCCGCCCACCGCCGGCTTTATCGGTAAATTGTATCTTTTTGCCGCGCTCATTAACGCTAAATGGTTCTGGCTTGCGATTGTTGGTGCCCTCAATAGTGTAGTTTCCCTTTACTACTATGTTCGTATTTTAAGGAATATGTTCCTCCGTGATCCCGATGCCTCAGATCAAACTATTCAATTCTCAACAGCACAAATAATCATACTTCTTTTGCTCGCTATTCCTACAATTCTGATCGGACTTTACTTCGCGCCCCTCGTTGAGTATGCTCAGGCATCGGTTGTGATGTTTGGTATCCATTAATAATCATCTTAAAATTGATCGTTGAAGCGCATAATGGAACAATCTCAGTTGCAAGCGAGCCGGGGAAAGGAAGCGAGTTCACCGTGTCGCTGCCGATGGATACGACACGCCCCTCTTGATTTTAATTAATATTTTTGCCATAATATTATCCAAGTTGTTCAAGGATTAAAGTCTCAAAAACTTATGATGATTGGTATAACAATGAAACGATTCAAACTAATTTTCTTTGTTTTCCTTCTACTGTTTCTTTTGAACAGTACATTTTCTCAGCAGATTTCCGGTCGATTCTCAACATCGTTCTATTCCTGGGAACGATATAAGACCGAAAAGTTTTCCGACGTAATCACACGTCTGTATCAAAACATCCAGCTCGATGCAGCACATAATCAGTTCTCGTTCCATACCAACCTGAACGGTGCAATTGGAAGTGCATCATCACTCTCGGATGATGGACAAGTACGTATAAATAATGCATTTTTACGCTGGAAGAATATTGTCGGTATTTTCGATTTAAATGTTGGACGTGTACCGGTTTTTGCAGGTGTTGGCAACGGGATTGTTGATGGGCTATTGCTAAAAGCAAAAGGATGGAATGACAAAATTATTTTCACCGGTTATGGCGGTGCAAATGTTGCACAAAATTTAAAGTCAAAGGCATTTGACGAATTTGATAAAAATTTCTTTGTCGGCGGGCAAATCATCGGTTATCTTTTCGATGGAGCGCGAATTGGTGTAAGTTATACGAACCGTAATCGTGCGTTAAAAAGCTATGCAACTCTCCGACCTGATTCATTATTGGTTAACATACCTTCAGCCACAAGAAAAGAACAGCTGCTCGGTGCAGATGCGAGTTTTAACTATGCAACAAGCTTATCAACATACGGTCGATTCGATTATGATTTGAATTCTAATCATGTTCTGCGTGGGGAGGTAAATGCCCGGATTAATGCAACGAAGCAGCTTGCATTGACCGGAACATATATTTATCGGGAGCCAAGAATTCCACATCATTCCTTCTTCTCTGTTTTCGAGTTTGAGTCGACGAATGAGTATGAAGGTGGAGTCGAATATTCCATTAGTCCCGCGCTTGCAGCATTCGGACGCGTTGCATTCGTCCAATATGATGAAGATTTGAGCCGGCGTTTGACTATGGGTTTGAATACAAAATATGGCAGTGTTCGATATTCAGGAAGCAACGGTTACTCTGGACAGCTTGCATCATTCAGTGCGGATGGTATGTATCCGCTGTTCGAGAGGAAATTGATACCCACAATCGGAATGTCTTTTGGAACATATCGGCTAGATGCGGCTGGAAAGCGCGAAGAGATTTTTTCAAGCTCGTTCGGTGCCATCATTCGGTTGATGACCTCTTTCTCGTTGGATGCACAGATACAATGGTCAAAAAACAAAATTGCTGAGAATGATGTGCGAATTTTTGGGAAGATAAGTTATTGGTTCAGCCATAATTTCTCTCAATCTCAAATAAAAAGAGAAGGAGAATAAACATGAATAAAATCGTTTTCTCATTGATAATAATTGCAGTTGTCATTGTATCCATTGCAATGAACGAACCATCCAATAACGGATGGAAGGAAATTGACCACTCAAAATTTATTAAATTTTCTCACACGTTCCATGTTAAAGAAACAAGTGTTGCGTGTGCAGATTGCCATCAAGCAGCGAAGGCAAGCAAACAATCTTCCGATAATCTGCTTGGCGACCATGAGAGTTGTAAATCTTGCCATGAAGATCAGCTTTCGAACACTTGCGATTTCTGTCATGTCGACCCCGAAAATATTACTGCAATTCCAAATCCGGAACGTGAGGTAATCTTCTCGCACGAGAATCATGCAAGCAAACGGAATATTGGATGTGAAACTTGCCATGCCGGACTTAATGCTGTTACGTATGCAACAAGTGAGAATATGCCTTTGATGTCAGGTTGCATGAATTGTCATACAAAAGAGAAAGCTTCAACAGAATGCACAACTTGCCATTCCGATTTTACACAATTAATTCCATCTGATCATCTTGCCGGTGATTTCCGTAAAGATCACAAACACCTCACACGACTTGGTGAGCAGAATATTTCTTGTTCAACCTGCCACACGGAGAGCTTCTGTCAGGATTGTCATAACGGCATCGAGTTGAAAGGATTTGGAACATACAAAGATTTAATGGCAGATCCATATACCCGCACACCACTGCGTGATACACCGCGTGAACAAAAATTACAGAACGTTCACAATCTTAATTACCGCTCTACACATGGTATAGATGCACGATCAAAAGCAGTTGACTGTTATTCTTGCCATGATCAGTCAACTTTTTGTACCGAGTGCCATCAGGCAGGCGGGAACGTAACTCAAGAAAAGATACGACCGAAGAACCATGATGAACCCGGATTTAAAACAATCGGAAAAGGTTCAGGCGGCGGGCGTCATGCCGAGCTTGCCGAGCGGGATATTGAATACTGCATGTCGTGTCACGATGTTGAAGGTAAAGATCCCGTTTGCATGATGTGCCACAGTGAAAATGGAGGGATACGATAATGAATAAGCAGTACGTTATCATTTCGATAATTATCGGTTTCATTCTTGCGTTTGCAA
>CAYGZC010000200.1:0-1789 GCA_964354225.1 uncultured Chlorobiaceae bacterium
TACCTCAATGTATAAATCATTCTGCTTTACCATCCAAGATTTGGTGAGGTGCATGTTAAACCGTGGCTATTTATCGATTTGAATGAAGGATAATATATCGCAATTATATAAGTGTAGTAAATAAATACATACTTTGCAACAACATAGTCATGAGTTAGTACGTTTTTTTATCAGGTAGTAGATAACCGAATGACAGGTTTCTTCCTATGCTTTCCCATTTCGTATTAATTCAACAACTCTAATACTTCTGACGATCTCGATGAAGTCCTCCGTTTCATAAAATGTCTCCTTCTTGTGTTGCATTGAGTAATTCTTGAACCGTTGTTGTTGCAAGTCCAACGACAGTATCAGCAGCGCCGTAGTAAATTTTTACTTCGCTGTCTGGAAGTGCAAATCCATCCATATCATATTCCTCGATGATCCATCCGGTAGGGAAAACTACGTTCGGTACTTGACCGACAAGCTCGTACATCTCGCGCGGTTCCAGAATATTTTCCCGGCAGCGACCTATTACTTTTGACGGATCTTTCAGATCGAGCAACATTACACCCGCCTGATAAATATTCGCGCCCCCAAAGTGTGTTGCAACTCCGTGATATATATGAAGCCAACCTGCGCGCGTTTTCACCGGCGGAGGTCCAGAACCGATGAATTCATCCCAGTAATGTAACCGTCCACTGATGAGCGGTGCAACCGGTTTCCAGCGCAGCAAGTCATCCGATTCTGAGAGCCAGATTGTGTTACCGGAAATCGGTCCGCCTTCTTTCTGAACTTTATTTGGTCTATCCATTCTAAGATACTTGCCGTTTACTCTCTCAGGGAAAAGAACGCCGTTGCGATTGTCTTCCTCCGAAATAATTCTTAAAAACTCAAATGATTGAAAATCGTTTGTCGTTGCTAATCCAAGCTTGCAAACATCTTCTATATCCATCGCAAACATGATGTAATATTTATCTTCAAGCTTTGTAATTCGTGGATCATAGATGTGGTAGATTCTTTCTTTGACTTTCTCGATACCCTTAAACTCAACGATTTCTTTTCTTACCTTGAAGTCGACACCGTTTGCACTTTCTGCTATAACAAAATAAGTTTCCCGTGATCGACTTTGCACTCGCAACATAAGTAGATATTTATCTTTTAACTTCACTGCGCCCGGATTAAAAACGGAGGTTACATCAATAAGATGAGGGGGGATATTGGGGATGTCTTTTCGTGTAAGAATTGGATTTTTAGTATGGCGATGCATTGGAGATCAACCTTTCTTGAGTTCTTCATTTATGACAAAACCATCATCTACATGGTCCCGCTTCATTGTTTTCAACGCGGTTACCATCTCTTTCAAGTTTATCACACCGCCAATCGTAAACCAAACAATCACGATAATCGATACAATGAGATAAATCCAAACATACACCTCCCAGAATTTCATCCATGCTTCATTTGAGACATTATGAGTTAAATTATAAATAGTTCCGATGATAAATACAACCACCCAGAGAAATGTCCACGTGTACGTTGCTATATAGATGAGCTTATCACCCCTAGTGAATTCCTTCGTCATTCCCAGTATTTTCCAGCCTTTCTGCGGTTCATCTCCAGTGATTTTGATTTCTTCTCCGACAGCATACTCTCCGCGGTGAAGCATTCTATCCATATCGAACGATTGTTTCTTTCTGAACATTGAAACCACAATATACACAACACTCGAACCGAGCATAGCCAAACCCCAGAACATTTGTCCGTTGATGGGAAAGTCTGGAATGATTTGTTGAATAACAATTCCGCCCAC
>CAYGZC010000201.1:0-3656 GCA_964354225.1 uncultured Chlorobiaceae bacterium
TATAATCTAAAACGATTACATTCGGCATTGGAGTATAGACCACCGATTGAATTTGAAAATGATTTTTTTAATTCACATAATGTTAACAACTGTTTCACCTTAACTCATGAATCTACTGTCTCAATTTAGGGGTTCACTCCAAAGATTTTCAAGTGTATGGCCGATAGTATGCCCAAGGTTTAATACCATTCTTCCACCTGTGAGACTTAATTCACGCTCATCGATTGCAATAAGCTTCGCCTTGTAAGCATTGCACAAAACAATAATATTTTGTACCGCATCAAGATCATAAAGAAGTATTTTATCGAGATGTTTATCTACTAGTTTAAATATTTTTACATCCAGTATTGCGTATTTAATGATCTCACCTATTCCGCAGATTATCTCCCTTCGTGGAAGTGTTGTTAGGAACCGAGTGTCATATAGTACGAACTTTGGATGATAAAAAGCACCGATAGCATTTTTTGCAAGAGGATGATTGACTGCTGTTTTTCCACCGATAGAACTTTCTGCCTGGCCAAGTAAGGTCGTTGGAATTTGAATAAATGAGATACCTCGTCGAAATGTTGATGCAGCAAAACCAGCAACATCCCGAACAACTCCACCACCGAAAGCAACAAGTGCTGTATCTCGACCAAAATCTGCTCTAAGAAGCTCAGTGCAAATTGTATTTGCGGTTTGTAATAACTTTTGTTTTTCGCCCGACCGTATAATGATTTCGATTGTACCGAATCCACTTTGTTTGACTTGTCTAGTAAAATCATCTAAGTGAAGCTTCGCAACATTCTTACCAGTGATGATCGCGAGCCGATGTGGAATTTTATGCCGGTATCAATCTTCCCAAATTTACTCAGTACTCCAGCACCGATGTAAACGGAATAACTCCTTTCCCCTAAATCGATTTTTATTGTTTGTAGCTTCGATACTTTCATCTTATCAGATTTTTAAGATTCTGAACAATTTCATCAACTGTAAGTCCAATCCGTTGATCATCTGTTATAACTATTACATCTGCTTGATTATAAAACTGTTCTCTCTTTGACAGAAGAACGGAGATACGATTTCGTAGTTGTTCTTCATTCAGCGTGGCGCCAATTTTCGATCTGACCAGAGGTCTGTCGGTTTTGCGCTTCAACCTATGATAAATTTGCTCGGCAGAGGTCTTTAAATAGATTAGTACGCCGGTCGACTTAATTATTTGAAGATTGGCTTCATTAGTAATTGTGCCGCCTCCCAGCGAGATAACACAACGATCACGATGACTCACCTCCAGAAGTACTGAACTTTCAACTTCACGGAAATACTCTTCGCCAAGGTCAGAAAAAATCTCAGAAATTTCTTTTCCGGTAAGGGTTTCAATTTCGCGGTCTATATCTACAAATGTAAAGCCAAGGGTATTTGCAAGGATTGGGGCAATAGTGCTTTTACCACTACCCATAAAACCCGTGAGATATATCCTGTAATTTTTGTTATCGTTCATTAGAAATGAAATGCCATCCCTAAATTTAGCGTCATTCCTTCGATGTTTATCCGTGAATGCATCTCTTCCGAAGGCAGCCAGACGTACGTATTGTTATAGAGTGTTGTGTTTTGAAAGAATTTATTCGTTGATTCAAAGTGTACGTCACGGAATTTTAATTCACTCTGGAACGATATTCTATTACTCAAAAAATATTCAGCTCCACATAAAATCTGGATACCGGCGGCGGGTTTTAGCTCAACGATTTTTGATTTGACTCCACTCTCTTCATACCGACGATCACCGAAATACAAGCCAGCACCCCCTCCCATATAAAGAAATAGATTTTCTAATCCTATGGGTATTTTAAAATAAGCCGAAAGTTCGATCGGTAAAGCCCTGAAACCATCTTTTACTGGGATTTTAATTTTTTGTGAGGTTGTGCGGGTAAGTTGTTCGGTCTTCGCAAGATATTCTATATTGAGGCCTATTTGAATTCGCGAATCTTCAAAATTCCGACGAATATCCACTCCACCGCCGAAGATATTATCAATTGGCAGAAATTGATAACGGATGGATTCATTCGCATCATGCAGAGCGCGGAATAATTTCGAGGTTGTATTAAACGAACCAAAGAAAGATACTGAATACCAATACTCTTGCGCCGATACGGAGTAATTAATACTTACAATACATACCAATATGCAAGCGCTGATATTGCGCACTCAAGTCTCACAACGTTTAAATTCTCAAGATATGCTAACGATAAAAAATATCCCGATTATCAACAATGTCTGCCGATTTTTTCAACTGGTCCGACCATTCGGTGAAAAAGCGATTTTTCTTCTCGTTAAGAAGCTGACTGCGCAAACCTTCTTTTTGGACAGCGTACGCTGCGTTATCGAAATCGGATTTTGTGATGAGCTTTATTATATAGATACCCCGATTACTTTCCACTGGATTCGAGATCTCTCCTGCTTTCATAGCGGCGATTCCGCCAATGAAATTGAGATCGCGACCGATGGCTGGAATGTATCCACCAAGTGTAAATGGTGCCAAATGCTGGACGCTCACTGCAGGATTTTTCATTGATATTTTTTGCAAACTATCAGTTGGTGCAAGTGATTGTCGAAGTTCTTGTGCGATAACTTTAATTTTTTCTGTTTTCTTTTCCCGTTTCAAACGATTCTCGACAACCTTCTTCACTTCCTCGAAAGGACGTACACCCGCCTCTTTTACTTCAGAAACCATAATAACGGCGTAACCATTTTGGATTGAGAATGGTTCACCAACAGTATTTAACTTATTCTTAAATACGAATTTGTTTATAGCACTATTCATTCCAAGACCGGGTATGACGGCATCCTTCTGAAACGGAGGAGTCTCAAGAATTTTATATTTGCTTTGCTCAGTTTCTTTTTCAAAAGAACCTTGCTTGGCAAGATAGGCAAAATCTTGTGCTTGTTGAGCGATGCCGCTTCGTGTGCGAGCACTTACCCGAAATGGGATGCGGATATCAGAGCATTTAACTTCACGTTTATCCTTCGCATGGACTTTAATGATATGGTAACCGAATTGCGTATGAACCGGACCTACTATCTGTCCCGGTGTTGCTTTGTAAGCAGCATCCTCAAAGGGTGTGATCATTCGTCCTTTCCCAAACCAGCCCAGATCGCCGCCCTTTACCTCTGAACCGGGATCCTTGGAATATTGACGTGCCAGTTCAGCAAAATCTTTCCCTGATTTTGTTTTTGAGTAAATATCTTTTGCTTCTTTTAAAGCTTTGATGCTGTCATTATTTTCAACTTTTATTAAGATATGGCTCGCGTGTATGTATTCTTTTATACCCGTCTGAAAATCGATTACTTTGATAAGATGATAACCATCATTTTCTTTTAACGGACCAACGATATCACCGGGCTTGGCTGCATATATTGCATCTTCCTTTTCCAAGCTGTAGGTGCCGTGTGGGGAATAAGAATCATTCAATGGAGTATCGGAGTACATTTTTACAAGCGTATCAAATTCAACGCCCGCCTTTGCACGTTTTAAAATGTCTTCCATATCAGCCACGACATCCACGGTATCGTCCTTAGAAGGAATTTCGTTAAAGAGCACGTACTTTATTTTACGTGTGGCTTCAACTTTATAATCCTCAGAATGTTCGTTATGATAGCGCTGAAGTTCATCGTCTGAA
>CAYGZC010000202.1:0-2353 GCA_964354225.1 uncultured Chlorobiaceae bacterium
TGTAAATCTTTAAGGTTACTCTACAATCAACGGGTAACTGATAACGGATAAAAGTTAACGGATTGAACGGATTAGGATAATTCTGTTGCAAGGCAAATTCTTTTGGTATCTCCTTCTTCACGTTATTTATAAGTGGTGGATTCGGTGGACGCTCGGATGTTGAAACAATTTTAATTTTAGCTGCAGATGCTGCTGTTCCCTCAACTGTAAGAATCAGCTTTCCTATCTCCTTCACCTTTACCCAATATCCATATCCGGGTTGTATAGTATCAACTGAAAAATAACTATTTTCATAACCGAAAAATTCAGATGTTGTAATTGCCGCTGGTATCGATGTTATCGTATTAATCGGAATAGATGAATAAAGTGAGCCAATCATGTTCCATCCTTCAATAACATCAAATGTATCCACAAGAATCAGTATACCGCCAATTGTGATAGTTTCAGGATTCGCGAACTTCAACCAATAACCAACCCCCGGTATTAGTGTATCTTTCGAAACATATGTTCCTTCGTACTCAAATGCTTCTGAGGTTGCGTGTGAGAAAATAGATGTAGCACGGCTATCACTGACTCGTAATGGTACAGAAACCATATTCCAACCAGAAGTAACAACCTTGTCCATTCCTGAATGAAGAGACCGCAAGAGGGAGAGAGAATCTTCCCTAACACCAAACGGTACTTCGGATTGTTTGTAGCGTAACACAAGTTTTGTTGCAAAACCATCGCCACCGTTTGCATAGATAGAGTATATTCTCCTGATGATTGGTATATTATTGACAATCCTCGGTCTTGGAAAACCAAAGGGCCACTTAGAAAATTTTGTAACATTATTTGCTGTCACAGTATTTGCGATAGTATCAACTGTACTCGGAATAGCTTCCCACTCATTTCCAAAGTTTGTTGGTGATGTATCTGGATAGACTGTCATTAAAAGTGATGTCGGGTATGTACCACCTACAGTGAACTCAACATAACTTTGATTGCTTTCAAAACGATACTGGGAAGTAGATCCTTGCTGGATCGCGCGCTCTAAAGTCCCTCTTAGTAATTCACCTGTTCCATCCAATGAATTTGCATTCTGATTTGAAATATGAATTGTATCCCCTTCAGCATTTATATTGCCGCCAATATGCATCTGCTCCTTTACCGTAAAATTTCCATTCGTTCTGATCGTTGCTTTGGCGGTATCTTCTATCCTCAATTTATAAAATTCAAGATTTTCACCCTCGATAGTCTGTACAATATTTGCAGTTAATATAACAGTTGATTGACCAGATTTAAAGTCACTTACCGACCAATCACCACCCACGACAATTGTGCTGATATTATTTGGATTAGCGACCAATGTTCCATTCACATGGACATCCCCACGAGAAGTAAAGCTACCGGGTGATATATATACGGTTTCTTGAGGTGCCACAACGATTGTCCCCACCGACATACCTGCTGGAATAACGAGTGCACAATGTGCCGTATCGGGAACAATAATCGAATCACCTGGAATTGGTATTCCCGGCGGATCCCAATTAAATCCATTGCTCCAATCGCAGCTAACCACTGCAGTCCAATACTTAATTCTATTTCTGTTAAAGTTAATAAAGCGTGCATGTCGCGATTGCCCACCACTGAGCGAGAATGTAATTTTATTTTGTGTCCCTCCTATTCTCTGTTCCAATATCGCACCACTGTACAATTCTGTCGCAATGTGACTCCAGGGATGATTGCTATCGGCTTCAGCAGCCATATATATTCCTTCCGGTAAACTCGATTTCGTAAGCGTTGACGATGAGTTCACTGAATCAACAATACTCGTATCCGATCCTGCAATTCTGTAAAGTTTTAGTGACCAAGATTTCATACTTCCCTCCCCTGTTCTGAAGTCGCCATCCTGATCGAGGAACTTGGTTACTGTTATCGAACCGAGTCGGGCGTTAACAAAATCGATATGATGTAGTTCACCATGATCAGCAATAAATTGCACAAAAGTTAAATTCGAAGCAGTTCCAACTCCATCCAACATCGTTCCGATATGCGTCCAGCCTGAGCTATCAGTTTCTAACGCTGTGTATGTTCCCTCTCCAACGTTGGTAACGTGGAGACTTTCAGCTGAAATCACAGAAGCTATTAGATTCTGAGGTTGTATCAATCCTTTATACAGCGATAAATTCCATCGTGTTGGAGTACGATCATCTATTGATGAAAAATTACCATCATTGTCTTTTAATTTCTTGATAGTTACTGTGTTTGGATGAAAATTAATAAAATCCACTAAGTACGATTGACTAATTGAAAGCTGAATTGTATCCTTTGTTATGTCGCCGCTGGTTGCAACGCTATTCACCACTTTCCC
>CAYGZC010000203.1:0-2595 GCA_964354225.1 uncultured Chlorobiaceae bacterium
AGAGCTTGAACGAGCATAACGAAGCAGAGACCTGCCAGCACATCATCGGATATTTGAATGAAGGGAAGAGTCTTGCTCTAATCTCCGATGCCGGTACGCCTGTCTTTTCTGATCCCGGACAGCTTCTTGTTAAAAAAGCTATCGAGCAAAACATTACAATTATTCCAATTCCCGGTGCATCTTCGATAATTCCGGCGCTTGTAATATCTGGTTTCCCAATCGATCAGTTTTTATTCTATGGATTTTTATCTCCCAAGAACAATTTACGACTGCAGGAGCTACGCAGGTTGAAAAATGAGGAGCGAACAATTGTCTTCATGGAAACTCCGTACCGGCTTATTCCATTACTGAAAGGTATATCTGAATCTTTCGGTGGAGACAAGCTGTTATGTATACCATTCAATCTTACAATGCCGGACGAGCAAATATTCCGCGGCACTGCAAACGAGTTGTGTCAGCAATTTGAGAATAATAAAATCAAGGGAGAATTTGTTGTAGTGATTGAAGGAGGGAGAAAGAAAAGAAAGGCGGATTTAAGAATTATGAGTGTGGAATGTCATGAGTAATTTATTATTTATTATTTGTTGTTTATTTTGTTTGCTCTCGGCTTTACGCACTCTGCTCATTTGCATCTGCTAACCCATTTCTCTATATTTTTCATAGATAATATTAAATGGATAATTGACTATGGAAGTGCTCCCACAACAATTTCGTGTACCTGAAATATATGGTGATTACTGGTTTAATTCCGATCCGGTACCTTTAGGTGCATTGCGTGGTTATGTTATTCTCATCGACTTCTGGGATTATTCGTGTTTAAAGTGTTTAAGGACTTTCCCGTACATAAAAGAATGGAATCAGCGGTATAATGATAAAGGTTTGATTACGATCGGTGTACACACACCACAATTTCCGTTTGCCAGAGATCCGGTCAATGTTCGTCAAGCGATTGACAAACTTAATATCAAATATCCAGTTGTTATGGATAACAATTATTTTGTGTGGAATGCATTCCGATGTGTATCCTGGCCCACAAAAGTTCTCATCGATAAAAATGGATTCCTTCGATATGTCCATGCTGGCGAAGGTCAATATCAAAACTTCGAACATGCTATCCAATCCTTGCTTACAGATGCGGGTTATCGGGATGATATGCCCTTCATTATGGATTCTATTTGTGAAGCCGATAGACCCGGAGCGATTTGTTTTAAAGCAACACAAGAAATCCTCACCGGTTGGCAGCGTGGAACCATCGGAAACGTGGAAGGTTATTCTCCGGAATCAACGGTACACTATGAAGATCCAAAAATTTATGTTGATGGGCGCCTGTACTTACAAGGGAATTGGTTAAACGATAGAAATTTGATCAAGCTCAATACCGAAGATCCAAATGGTGGGTCGTTGACGCTAATGTATCATGCAAAAGAAGTCTATGCAGTTATTAAACCGAAGGGTGAACGAGGATTTCAAGTTTTTGTGGAGCACGATGGTACATCTCTATCACGTGGTGATAAGGGTACCGATATCCGTTATAACGAAGAAGGAAAAAGCTACTTCGTTGTTGGTGACGCACGATTATATAATATTGTTTTAAACAGAGAATTTGGCGAACACAAACTAAAGTTAAGTACGCACTCTAACGGTTTTGCAATTTATGCGATATCGTTTGTTACAAGTGTAATGCCGGAGTTGGTGACTAATGCCTAGAAGATTCTTTTGAATTTCATCCAATTTTTTCTTATACTGTACCTCAAGAAATTAATGAACTCAGGAGAACAGAGGTACTGTTTAAACCTGATTTATCAAGCAAAATTACTCAAAGGAATTTAATTTAGGAGATTTAATCATGGCAACATTTATCACTGAAGAATGTATCAACTGCGGCGCTTGTGAACCAGAATGTCCAAATACAGCTATCTACGCCGGTGGTGCTCAGTACGAGCTTAACGGGCAGATGTTCGATGCACTTTCGAACGATCTCTATTACATCGTACCAGAGAAATGCACCGAGTGTGTCGGTCATTTCAATCAGGAGCAGTGTGCGGCGGTTTGTCCAGTTGATTGTTGTGTGCCAGATCCAAATCATCCAGAAACTGAAGATGTACTTATTATACGGGCTAAGAAAATTCATTCTGAAAAACAATTTGCACCTTTGAGTGCTGAGACATCTCGGTTTAGAAAATAAGAAAATGAGAGTATATAAAAGGTTCAGAAGGTCGATTGGAGTACAATCGACCTTTTTAATTAATGACCTTACCTACAACCTCCTCCCAAGAGAGGACCATACTGATAAACTCCGTTCTCGCAGGGAGTTCGTCAACTGGCAGACAGGTGTTATGGTTTGAGCTCAATATGTTACTGACATTATGGAGGATGATAAATGAAAATTGGATTATATGATATATATCCAATTGAAACTGGAACATTCAAGTTAGATGGCGGCTCGATGTTTGGAATTATCCCAAAAGTTCTATGGGAAAAAACGAATAAAGCAGATGAACGAAATCGCATTAAGCTTTCTGCACGCTGTCTGCTTATAATTGGAAATGACAGAATAATTTTAATGGATGACGGTAACGGTACGAAAGTCACGCA
>CAYGZC010000204.1:0-7842 GCA_964354225.1 uncultured Chlorobiaceae bacterium
GACGTGGCTAGCAGGTCATGCCGGTGCCAGCGCTATAACCAATGGGCACTTAACCAATCGTTATGCTATAGATATTTTGAAACTCGGACCAGATGGCCGACTTTTCAAAGAGAGTGAGGAAGTTGTTACAGATTTTTATTCGTACGATGAACCTATTTATGCACCGATTGATGGACGTATAACTCAAGTTGTAGACAGTTTACAAAGTGATTCCTTAGGGAATACGGACGAGGTGCATCCCGGCGGCAATATTATCATCGTCGATATAGGAAATGGGAAATACGTTTACTTCTGTCATCTCAAAAAAGGAAGCATTGCAGTTAAGGAAGGTCAGTTCGTTGCAGCCGGTACACTCTTAGCGCGTATCGGCAACTCAGGCAACAGCACGCATCCGCACCTACACATGCAGGTACAGAACAAGCCAACGTCTGATCCTGATGGAAGAAAGACTTATCCCTTCCGCTTTAATAAAATGCAAAGAAAGCGGCTGATATTTTGGAAAGAAGTTAGCAATGGTGTTTTATTAAGGAATGACAAATTCAGCGACTAAAGAAAGAAAGGAGAAGAAATGAAAACAACAATAAAATCTACAAAACCAGACTTTACGAGCGTAGCGGCTATTATAATATATTTAATGACCTGTAAAGTTATACTTCATATATTGTTACCCGAGTATGGATACCATAGAGACGAATTTTATTACATCAGTGTTGGTGATCAGTTCAGTTTTCTAAATTTAGACATGCTCCCTCTTTCACCTCTGTACCTGAAATTGTTTACACTCGTTTTCGGATATTCAATAAAAGTTATTCACCTGGCGTCATCAGTGCTTGGGGCGGTTTCTCTTTTATTAACCTGCCTGATTACAAAGGAATTTGGCGGTAAAAAATATGCCGTACTATTGACCGGCATATTTATGCTCTTCTCTGGCTTCGTAATCTTCGGTTCGATATTCACCTACGACAGCATCGACTTTCTGTTGATTGTGGCAGCAATTTACTGCATGGTAAAAATATTCAAAACGGACAATCAACGGCTTTGGCTTTACGTTGGTATTATATTAGGCCTGGGGCTGATGAATAAGCTGACAGTCCTTTTCTTCGGACTTGCGATTTTCGTGTCTTTGTGGTTTGTTCCTCAAAGGAAGATTTTTAAGGCTAAATACATCTGGTTAGCCGGAATTATCGCGCTACTGTTTTCAGCTCCGTATCTGCTGTGGCAGTCTAAGAATGACTGGTATTTTCTGGATTTCGCCTCGTCCTACGCGGGAGGAATCTCATATCTTGCCTCCTTTCCGGAATTTATCTGGAACCAGATATTACCCAATAATATCGCAGCCCTGCCGGTCTGGCTGACCGGTTTATACCTGCTTCTTTTTTCTTCAAAGTGGAAGAATTATCGGTTTTTTGGATTTATGTATCTGTTTTTATTCCTATTGTTTTATAAAATCGGCGCGAAGATGTATTTCCTGATTCCGATGTATTCTATTCTGTTGTCGGTCGGCGCTGTTAAGCTGGAAGAAAAATTTTACACTTCCTTAAAGACAAAAATAGCGATTCCAATTGTCTTCGTTCTGCTGAGCCTTCCATTACTGCCGATGCTGGTTTCGTTATTGCCTTTAAATCATTTTTTGAATTACACGAAAGTTGTCGGCGTCGATGCGGGAGTAAAGTACGAGAACCTTAGCTTGAACCGGCTTCCTCAGCACTTCGCGGATCGGTTCGGCTGGGAAGAATTGGTAAAGGATATTTCCGATGTATATAATGAGATCCCCGAAGATCAAAGGGAAAATGCCGGGATCATAACAGGCAACTGGGGTATAGCCAGCGCCGTTCATGTATATAAAGATAAATACAGACTGCCCGAACCGACCTCTGACGCCGGATGGTATTACTTTGAAGCCATTCGTAAGAACAACTTTAAGAATGTTAACATCTGTGTCGCATTTAGTGAAGGAACTCTACGTCAGGCATTTACTACGGTAATTAAAAAGCGGACATTTACTCATCCGTATTGCATGCCCCACGAAAATAACAGGCCCATATATTTTTGTGCAGATCCCAAAGTCGATATTGCAAAATTATTTATGGTAGGAAGAAGAATAGATCCCGAGTTACTGTCTATTTTAAGAAAAGAAGGTCCTCAAAAAGCCATAGGATTTTATAAAGAACAAAAGGTTATTAATCCAAAATTTATCCTTTTCACTGAGGATCAGATGAATTCGATAGGCTACGCGTATCTTGGTATAAACAAAATCGACAGCGCGATTATCGTATTTAAATTTAACGCCGAGGAGTTCCCTGAATCGGCAAATGTGTACGACAGCCTCGGCGAAGCTTATATGAAGAAGGGGGAGAATCAGCTGGCTATTCTTAACTACGAAAAATCTCTTGAATTGGATCCTTCAAATGAAAACGCGAAAAAGATGCTGGAAAAGTTGAAATCGAAGCAATGATGACAAAGGAGAAATTAAAATGAATAGAATTGTTGTCTTGTATGCTTTATTCCTGCTGACAGCATTAGATTTATATTCACAAAAGAAGGAGTTTACCGAACCCGGTTCCGCTCATATCTCGTATCTCGGTCACTGCGGATATGCTGTCAGAACGCCAAAACATCTTCTGATCTTCGATTATCAGGAATTTCGTGACGGACAGCAGCCGAAATCCCGGCCGTCCAATCCGTCGCTGGAAAATGGGTGGATTAATCCCAAGGAAATTAAAGACCTCACTGTCTCTGTTTTCGCCTCGCATTCTCATAGTGACCATTTCGATTCCGTAATATTTAAGTGGAAAGAGAAAATCCCAGACATACAATATTTCTTTGGTTGGAAAGTGGCTGACGATACTTCATTTCATTATTTAGTTGGCCCGAGAGCTGTATACAAATCAAACGGATTGGAGATAGCGACTATCAACTCTCACCATTCAGGAGTTCCGGAAGTAACATGGCTGGTGAAAGTTGATGGATTGGTAATTTATCATAACGGGGATTGTCAACCGGCTGATCCGATCGCGGAATACGAATTTTTAAACACGTATGCAAAGTTCATCGATATAGCTTTTGTTCCGCCCACGCATGAAGAAAAGTTGAAGTATAGTATTCAGAATATGGAGCTCTTTAAGAGATTCTCGCCCCGCATGGTATTCCCGATGCACGCGACAGCAGGTGCCCAGATGTATAAAGACTTTGCGAAGGAATGGAAAAAGAAAATTCCGGAACTTAACGTTGCCATACCCAGCAAATTGGGAGAACTATTTATTTATTTGCAGGAAGAATCGAAGAGGTAGCTATTAGTTTGATCATTCAGTGTTATAGTGCATAGAGCGAATTCTTTTATTCACTAACTAAATCCATAAATGGAATCCAATGAAAAAAGCTCAATCACACTCTGATATTGTCTCGAAGCATATTATTTTTTCAAATAAAGTTGTAATTGACGTCGGATGCGGCACTGGCGACTTCGCAAGATGGATGACAACTCAAGGTGCATCAGTAATCGGCGTTGATACACCAGAGATGATTAGTAAAGCTGAGAGGACTGAGAAAGTTGGAAATGAAATATATATCCCAGGTACCGGACAAGCGCTTCCGTTCGAAAATAATTGCGCCGATCTAATCGTGTATCTTGCCAGCTTTCATCACATTCCTGAGAACGAAATGTTCGATGCGCTTCAACGATGCCGCATGCTACTAAAATCCAGTGGTACAGCAATCTTCGTTGAACCGGTTGCCCGCAAAGGATCGTATTATGAAATCGTCCGTCTGGAGGCAGATGAAGCAGAGATTCAAGCTAAGGTGTACCGAATGTTACTGGATACAGATCGATATGGTTTTATGATGAGAGCGGAAGAAACCTATTTTCTGGAAAGATCATTTGCCGATTTTAAGAAGCTCATAGAAGTTTTTGTAGATGATAAAGTCAGAGGAGCAGATATCATCGCACAAGCTAGAGCAATTACAGAACAATTCTGTCGGGAAAACGGTACAAACTTTGAGGACTATCGATATCGATCTATATGCCGGCTGAATATTCTGGATAAAGTTGGATAAGATATTCTACACTCAGGGAAAATATATTGAGTTGAATGCTAAAAAAATAATATCAAAGGGTAAAATAATATGAAAGACAAAAATATTACAACGATAATCGCATTTCTGATTATTACAAGTGTTATGAGCGCAGGAATTTTCATTTGGATGTTTACTAGTTCCGAAGTCTCTTTCGAAATGATCATTTGTATGATGTTCGCTCCGGGAATTTCGGCTTTACTGACTTCAAAACTTTACAAGGAAAAAATCCGTGACTACGGCTGGAAATTGGGCAAAGCTAACTTTCTCGGCTACAGTTATGTATTACCGATTATTGCCGCTTTCATTGCTTACGGATTAGCATGGATGAGCGGATTAGCTGAGTTCACTACCGAAGGTTTTGGAATTTTAAGGTACGCACGTTGGCTTGGTTTGCAGGAGCCTGTATCGTTTGGTGTCTCTGTATTTCTAAGATTAACTATGGGTTTTCTCTTTACGTCCTTATTTGTTTTTGGTGAAGAGGTTGGCTGGAGTGGTTTCTTAACGCCAAAGCTTTTGAAAAATTTTTCTATTCCTGCCACATCTCTCATTATCGGTGGGTATTGGGCTATCTGGCATTATCCAGCAATCATTGCAGGTGAATATGGTACCGGTGCACCGTTATGGATCGCATTGCCCGGATTTACTCTTGTTTTAATTGGAGCATCATTTTTAAGGACATTTTTGGTATTCAAATCCCGGAGTTTATGGACTGGGGTAATAATTCATGCAAGTCATAATATGTTTCTGATGGGATCGTTTTGGACTCTTACAGTTCATAAAGGATATGCTAATTACGTTGTTTCTGAAACAGGAATAGGTTTGGGCATTATTTATATCTTTGTTGCGTTACTTTTTATAAGATGTTGTAATCACTCAATCGCGACAATGAAATAGAAAAGGCAATGTTAAAACTCTATTTGAATTATATCTGGGCAAAGATTTATTTACAAGAATTAGAACACAACTAATAAACAAAAAATAAAGTCAAATATGAATAGATACATCACAACAGTTTTTTTAGTAATAATATTATCTGGAAAAACATATACTCAAATATCCGAAAGAAATATTAAAAGTGTTAACCATATTTTAACTTCTGCACAAGTTGAAAAACTTTTATCGAAACCAGCATGTCGGGAATCTTTTAAAAGGAACGACACTACCTACCAGATAGAAAAGATAAAAATACCGAGCAACGGGATTGAATTATATTGTGAGTTGTATCTTCCTCGTGTAGGAGATACATTTCCATTGGTGATTTTAACTCACGGAGGGTTTAACGAATTTGATATAATTATGGCGACGCCGCTTTATGATGCACCAATCCTTGCGCATTGCGGATTCGCCGCACTTGTCTATCATAAACGGGGAACCGGCAAGTCCGGTGGTGATTACGCAAGTTCTACCAGAGATGATTTTATCAATGATATTGGAAGCATTGCACAATATCTTTCAAAACACAGTCGCGTTGATCCCACCAAAATTGGCGTCATTGGAGGGAGCGGAGGAGGATTGAACGGACCCGTCGCAGCTGCCAGATATCCCCTGATATCATATGTCGTCAGCAAATCTGGTCCGATAGTTTCCGGTGAAGAAGAGGGAAACTACAACATGGAAAATTCATTACGGTTCAGGGAATATCCCGATTCACTGATTCAGCTTGCAATGCCTTATTGGAAAAAACACCATGCACTTTGGGCAAAAAGTGATACATCTCAATTAAAGCTCTTTGCTAACGAAATAATTGAGCTTCGTAAGAAATACGATATGTTTCTCCTTCCCTCAACCTATGATGAAGTCTATTCAGATACCAATCTAATCTTTTTACGTCCTCAATTTAACTCGGCGGGAAAAGATGTTTACCAGGAGCTGAGTCATTTGAAGGCAAAATTCTTAAGCATCTATGGTGAACAAGATAAAATCGTTCCCGTTCAATCGAGCATCAATAACATTCAAAAACTAATGGATAAAAGTGGAAATAAAGATTACTCTATTATTGTTTTACCGGAGGTAGATCATTCATTTATTAATCCAGGAACAAGGAGACAAGTCCCTGTTATTAATGTCGTGTTGAACTGGCTTTATGGAAATGTTGTCAGTGAAAGTTATGATAAGAGTATAAAATGAAAATATCATTTATTCCATTTATATTTTTGTTATACATAATTTGCGTCGCATTATCATGCCAATCACATCCTAACAACCAAATAAAAATAAATAGAATCAGTGATAGGGTTGTAATCTATGAATATATTAATGTTAATGTTACTGCGATTAATAGTAAGAACGGAATAATTATTATTGATTCTCACAGATCTCCTGCAACGATGAGCGAAATCAAGCATTTAATTGAAAATGAATTTGGGAGAAAAGACTTTAAATACGTTATCAACACTCATAGTGATCACGACCATAGTTCGGGTAATCAAGTTTTTCCAGATGCGACAATAATAGGTCATGAAAATTGTACGAAAGCAATGCAGCAATTACCTACGAACTCCCCGGAACTGATTAGTTATGTCAAATCACAGATTAATGGTATGCTTGGTCGGAAAGAAATAAAAACTGAAATGGAAATATGGAATCAAATGCTCGCAAGCATCGAGAATGAATACAAAGTTACTCCTCCTAATAAAACTTTCCGAGACAGTCTAACTTTACGATTAGATGATTTGACGGTTAAAATGATTTATTGTGGGAATGCTCATACTGACAATGATATTTTCATATACATTCCGGAAGAAAAACTTGTTTTCACCGGTGATGTATTTACATCGAAAAATAGTTTTGGATTCCCTGTTAATAAAATGAACGATGTTCAAAGGATTATTTCATCGATGGATTATATCCTACAGGATTCATCCGGGATAGAGTTTGTCATTCCCGGTCATGGAGAATACTTTTCACAAAATGATTTTGTGGCTTTGCAAAACTTATTGCAAGAAAAGTTTGGTAAATTCCAAGGTACATTATCAGCAGCGAAGTTGCTTGAATCGATGATCGAAACAAACGGGCTCAATGCAGGATTTCGAAAATATTCCGATATAGTATTGATGAAGAAGAATAAGTATTACTATCAAGAAGAAGAATTCAGTATTTTAGGAAGTAGATTCCTGAGAAAAGGAATGATTGATGAAGCCATAGGAGTATTTACTCAATCCACCAAATCTTTTCCAAATTCCGCTCTTGGTTATGATTACCTTGGTGAAGTTTACTTAAAGAAAGGGGAAATAGATTCAGCAATAATATATTATAAAAAATCAGTTCAGTTATTTCCCGAAAATAGAAATACGAAAGAAATATTAAAAACGATTGATCGCACTAAATAATTTTTATTTAGACCCAGACATACCAAGATAACAAATGGATAATGATCAAAACTTAAAAAGTGCGAAGATCATAAAATTAAAGAGAATTGTAATTATCCGATTTTTCTCATCCCTCGTTATTCTAAGCGCAATGTTTTTCCTGTCAGCGGGAACCATCTTGTATTGGGAAGCATGGATTTATCTTACAATATTATTCATTCCTATGGGATTCGTTTTATCATATTTTCTTCAGCACGATCCTGAAATTATCGAACGGCGAATGAGGACGAAAGAAAGAGTAACAGAACAAAAATTGATAATAAAAATCGGAGTTATATTTTTTCTGATTGCATACTTACTGCCCGGTTTAGATAAACGCTATGGATGGTCGGATGTTCCCGTTATTATGACGATCATTGCCGATATTTTTGTTTTCCTAGGATACTTGTTATTTATCCGA
>CAYGZC010000205.1:0-2340 GCA_964354225.1 uncultured Chlorobiaceae bacterium
AAAAAGATAAACTTATAGCATATATTTACTTTAATCAGGCTGCAGAGACGAATTATAACGAGCGTGGGAAAGCGCTGTTACAACTGGCGGAGATTTCAAAGTTTGATCCGCATGAGACAATTAATCTCTGCAAAAGAACCATGGATTATATCTCTGAATTGAATGATAATGACAAACGAATACTGTATAAACGTTTATATCTAACCTATCGAAAGTTAGGTGATTTTCAAACTGCGAGACAATGGTTTGAACGTTATAAGTCTTTTTAATCTCTCCTGAATCAGTAGTTCAAAAAATAAATACATTAAATTAACTACTTGATTTTATTATATTATTGTGTTATATTTCTTTTACTAAATCGACACCCAATAGGTGAAATAATAAGGAGAAGAAAATGGCACAACAATACATCGTCAAAAATGGAAATGAAGCATTAACAAGTCATAGTGGTTTAGCCCTAATCGGCGCATTGTTAAATAATCGGACTAACTTAGCGGAACGACTTAACAGCGTCGTATTGCCCGATCTTCCGTGTCCGAAAATTGCTCACTCAGACATTGTATTCTCAATGACCGGCTTAATTAGTTTAGGGAAACCTGACTATGATGCCATTGAACCATTTCGAGGCGATGCTTTTTTCCAAACCAGCCTGGATCTTGGAACTGTTCCCGCCAGTGCGACAGTGCGTCAACGACTTGATGTTGTTAAGGGACAATTTGACACAATAATCAAGGAAGCATCGATATCCTTAATCCGTGCTACAGCAAGAGTAATAACGCCGGTGTTAACGGAGCAAGGGCGATTGATCCCCCTTGATATTGACGTCAGTCCGTTTGACAACTCACGCACCCAAAAAGAAGGTGTGTCACGTACCTACAAAGGTCATGATGGTTTCGCACCGATCTTTGCTTATTTGGGACGTGAAGGATATTTGGTCAACACCGAATTGCGCGAGGGAAAACAACATTGCCAAAAAGGAACGCCTGATTTTCTTCGTGAAACGATAAAATATGCCAAAGAAATCACAACAGACCCCATACTATTGAGATTAGATTCTGGCAATGATAGTGCTGATAATGTAACAATTAGCAGCGACGCAGGTGTCGCTTTTATAATAAAACGCAATTTACGTAAAGAAAGTGTTGAAGATTGGCTTGAAATTGCCAAAGAACATGGACAAGCTCATAGTGCTCGACCCGGAAAAACGGTTTATCGAGGTTCGGTTTACCGAAAGCTGCGTGACATAGAGAAGCCAGTCCGTATTGTTTTTGATATTGCGGTGCGTACCATTGATAAGAACGGACAAGCGTTAATAATTCCAGACATTGAAGTCGACACCTATTGGACAAGCTTAACAGATTCTGAGTATCAGGTGATTGAGTTGTATCATGATCATGGAACTTCCGAGCAATATCATGCTGAGTTAAAGAGCGATATGGATCTAGAGCGTTTTCCAAGTAAAAATTTTGAAACGAACCACTTGATATTACTGATGGGGATGTTGGCTTACAATATGTTACGCCTTTGTGGACAAGAAAGCCTTCATAATATAAATGCAATCCAACGTCCTGCATTTCGTAAAGATGCCTTTCGTCGACGCATCCGAACAGTGATGCAGGATTTAATCTATTTAGCGGGTCGAATCAGTTACCATTCCAGAAAACAGTACCTATCATTTGGCAAATATTGCCATTGGTCTGAAATCTGGCAAAACATTTACAAATATTTCCTCTCTCCGGTACCAGTTACTGTTTAACAGTAGCTTGACTACATTAATAAAATATACCATAGGAGAGGTACGCCCATACTGCAAGAAAAGTGAATAAAAATCAAATCTATTCAAAAAATATGAGAAAAATCATCAGATTTAGTTTCGTTTCGCATAGAAAATTTGAAAATTCATGTAGAATCAGTGGATTTGCCGCCTTGTGCAATAATTATGCCACTAATTCAGGTGTAATCCAAATTTTAATGATGGAATGCCTCGTCACCCCGAATTGTTTTGCTTCTTTATCAAGCGATTGGAACATCCAGACGGGAAAATCAGCATTGACACGTTTCTGTTCTCGTCCCGGTCTTTTCGCATTTTCGAGATCTAAAAATTCCATTACATCTTCACCAGTATCAAACTTTTTATCGACATAAAAAAAGCGAATCCAATGTGGATTCGCTTTTTGATTTTCTAAGAATACCGATTATTGACCGAAGTGAAACACACCACCGACGATTAATCTCAGGTAATTATCCTGGAGTTCGTATTCTTCGTTGGTGGAAGAATCGAAAGAAGGATTGTTAGCGGTTTTATACTCAACAGTCAGGTCCAGATTTATATTGCCCATT
>CAYGZC010000206.1:0-1559 GCA_964354225.1 uncultured Chlorobiaceae bacterium
TCACAAACATACCTGGCAGATATGTAAAGCTCACCGATACCATTCGTAGCTTCAAAGGTATTATTGAGGGTGAGTACGATCATATTCCCGAGAATATGTTCTGGATGGCTGGCGCGATTGAAGATGTCCTTGAGCGATTCAAGAAAGAAGCTGCATAAGATTACGCATGGCAGATAAATCATTTAAACTAGAAATTGTAACCCCGACAAAAGTCGTTTTCAACGGAGCTGTTGTCAGCTTCAGTGCCCCGGGTGTGATGGGTGGATTTCAAGTATTGTTCAACCATGCACCAATGCTCGCTGAAATTGGTGTTGGTGTAGTTAAACTTCAACAACTGGACGGTAACGAAACTGTTTACGCTACGAGCGGTGGTTTTGTCGATGTGCTAAATAATCGTGTAATAGTACTTGCCGAGACAGTTGAGCATTCAGATGAGATCGATAAGGTGAGAGCGGAATCGGCACGAGACCGCGCTAGGCAAAAACTTATTAGCAGACTAATGGAAGTTGATTCATTAGAAGTAAAATCTGCGCTTGATCGAGCACTTAATCGGATCAAAGTTGCTGAAAATAAATAATAATTATCAAAAACTTAGCCCATTTCGCTCCAACACAGTTTGGATTGGAGTGGGTTTTTTATTGACATTCATCGCCGGAAGAATTATATTTCCGTCGTTATATATGACATCAAGAAAATAAACTACACATGCGGCTAACTCGTGCTGAGATAGATTTAAGATATCTACGCAATAATTTTGACGGGATAAGAAAAAGAATAACGGAGAACGTCAAGATTATGGGAATTATTAAGGCGAATGCTTATGGACATGGGCTGCTTGAGATCGCAAGAGCTTTAACGGGTTTCGGCATTGATTATTTAGGGGTTGGATTTCTTGAAGAAGGTGTAACTCTACGACAAAATGGAATTGATATTCCAATCCTCGTACTTGGAGGTGTACTAGGCAGTCAGGTGCGTGAATTCTTGCAATATGATTTGGAGATTACAGTCTCATCACTTGAAATTGCAGAGCGTATCGAGCATGAAGTTCCGAATAATAATCGGAAAAAAGCTCGAGTACACCTTAAGATCGATACTGGTATGGAGCGTATAGGTGTTCATTCCGAAAATGCGCCTCAGTTTATTGAGCGTGTATGCCGGATGCCGCATTTAGAAGTTGTTGGAATATACAGTCACCTTGCTTCAGGTGATGAAAAAGATAAGGCATTTACATACTATCAATTGGACCGCTTCCACAGTGTTATCAAGAAAATTAGAATGATGGGAATCGAAGTTCCGCACATTCACATTGCCAACAGTGGTGCGATTTTAGATATGCCGGAAACTTATTTTACAATGGTCAGACCCGGAATATCACTATATGGTATCTATCCATCACAGGAAACATCGCAGAGTGTCTTTCTTCAGCCCATCCTCACGTTGAAGTCTCATGTTGTATTCATAAAAGAAGTAGCACCGAACACAAGTATAAGTTATGGAAGAAAATATTTCACATCAATAAAATCCCGGATTGCAACCGTGCCAATCGGTTATGGTGATGG
>CAYGZC010000207.1:0-20243 GCA_964354225.1 uncultured Chlorobiaceae bacterium
GTCGTGCCGAATGTTGCAAAGAACTGCAGCATGTAAGGCAGCATGATGAAATATGCAAATGCTACACCAGCGAGGAAACATAATGTGGTGAAAGTTACTATTCCGGAAATATATTTGCGTTCTTTCGGCATCAATCCCGGCTGGATGAATTTCCAAACTTGATATAAAATCCACGGTGAGCTAAGAATCAACCCCGCTACCAGCACAACTACCATGTAGAAAGTTATTTGTCCGTACGGGATAGTGTTGATTAAAACTAACGGTGGGTTGGTCAATCGACTCGGTCGGAGGATGGCTTGATTAACAAGCCAATCGGAAAAGATACCGCAGATTATGGTTGCAACAAGAAGACCAAGAACTGCTTTAACAAGTCGCCAGCGAAGCTCCTCGAGGTGGTCGAGGAAAGTCATTTCCTTTTCTGGTTCACCGGATACATCGGTATTGATTAAGTGCCGGCGCATAAACAATTAAAATAAATCCTCTTCGTAGCGGAGTTCAAATGAAAATGCCGTGAGGTTTTTCTTTGGATGGTAATAGGACCAATGGTCGGTTTCCGAAAGCGGTATCATCGCGAAATCGAAAACGATAACAATTGGTGTGTCAATACCAATAGCGCGAAGAGGAGCGTTTAATCCAAATCCATAGCGGAACGATGGCAATCCTTTTTCTCCATATATACTGGAGTGTGGTTGTGCGTACCCACCCATTCTGAGAGAAACGATTTCATAAAATGTTACTTCCATACCGGTTCCCCAATAATCGATAGCATCACGCATCGTCTTCCATGCGTTGAGATGGTTGCAATATTGCCCGGTGAGTGTATAACGGAATGGCGTGAGAGATTCTTCATTTTTCTTATTCACAATAAAAACATACGAAAAGCCTAAGCGCGCGTAGTGGGGAAGCCGTTGATATTTTTCATTTATGCGATAGTCTGTACCGAAGTTTTGAAACGATAATCCTAACGAAAGCTCATTGATGAAGTTATCAGAAGCGGGAAAAATTTGAAGTTCATAAAGAATTCCTACATCAAGAAGAAAGGGTTGGGAAGTCGTTTTGTTCTGGCTTAAATTTGGAATAGAGGGGGTTCGTTCCAAAATAAAGTTGTAAGTTTTAAGCGAAATTCCTGTTGATAGATTAGGTATTATTTCTTTGGCATATCCAATACCGTAAGTGTGATCGTAATAATGCGTTTTCCCGACAGGAGAATTGTTTTCATCTCGTACTTCTGAACTTGGAATATCAAATCTATTGTAGAATAATCCAATAGTTCCATATGGAGTATGGACAGCACCATTCAGTGAAAAAAAGTACATACCATTCGCCCAATCCATCCAATCGAGATATATCTTATTAAACGATGTTGTAATTCCCTCGATATTATTTAATGTTGCCGGATTATAAAAACTCCCTGATGATGAATTGCTGAGAGCGACAAACGATTCTCCCATAGAGATACTGTGAGCATCAACCAGTGTGTCCAATGAATTGTAATTTGATTGGGCAAAACCAGTATAGAAAGAACATATCAGTAAAATATAGAATAAATTTTTTTTCAAGATATCACCTCCGTTATTAATGATCAATCGTATAATGGAAACTTTGTACACAACTCCTTCACCTTATTCTCAACATCGCTGTACACTTTTATACTTCCGATGTTTTTTAAAACCTCATCAATCAAATTTCCAACAATTTCCATTTCCGGTTCTTTCATTCCGCGAGTTGTGAGTGCAGGTGTTCCAATGCGAATACCGCTTGTGATCAGCGGACTCTTATCATCAAATGGAACGCCGTTCTTATTTACCGTAATTCCGGCTGGATCAAGCGCTTCTTGGGCAGCTTTTCCAGTGAGATTTTTATTTCGTAAATCAATCAGCATCAGGTGATTATCAGTTCCACCTGAGATGATATAGTAGCCAAGACCAGTCAGCTTTTTGGCAAGTGCTTGTGCATTTTTAATAACTTGCTTTGCATAAGTTTCAAAATCGGGCTGAAGATTTTCAAGAAATCCGACCGCCTTCGCAGCAATCACGTGCATTAACGGTCCGCCTTGGACGCCGGGGATTACCATAGAATCGATAAGTTCCGACATCATTTTCTTCCTTCCGGACTTTGGAGCAACAACGCCGAATGAATTCTGGAAATCTTTTCCCATAAGAATCAACCCACCGCGCGGACCTCGAAGTGTTTTATGTGTTGTAGATGTTACTACGTGGCAGTGAGGAAGTGGATCGTTTAATAATTTTTTTGCAATCAAGCCAGCCGGATGGGCAATGTCGGCAAAAAGAAACGCACCAATTTTATCGGCAATAACACGAAACGCTTTATAATCGATGTTGCGAGAATACGCGCTTGCTCCCACTGTTATCATCTTTGGCTTTTCTCGTAAGGCAATTGTTTCAACTTCATCATAGTCGATGTAACCGGTTTCTTTCCTTACACCGTATGCAACGAAATTATAAAGCTGTCCAGAGAAATTTACGGGTGAACCGTGTGTGAGGTGACCGCCGTGTGAAAGATTCATTCCCATCACTTTATCGCCCGGTTTAACGAACGTAAAATACACAGCCATGTTTGCCTGAGAGCCGGAATGCGGCTGAACGTTCGCATATTCAGCCTCGAACAATTTTTTCGCTCGCTCTCGTGCAATGTTTTCTGCAACGTCGACGAATTCGCATCCGCCGTAGTACCGCTTTCCCGGGTAACCCTCTGCGTATTTATTTGTCATGACGGATCCTAATGCTTCGAGCACCGCCCGGCTAACAAAATTCTCTGAGGCAATAAGTTCTAACTTCGTATTTTGTCGATTGATTTCATTTTGGATGGCGTTTAAAATTTCCGGATCCCGTTTGCTGAGATTATTCATATGTCTTCTATCTTAAAATTATTTACAGATTGGTAAGTGAATGGATTTTTCCCACCCTCTGAAGATGTCTACCGCCTTCAAACTTTGTTGAAAGAAATATCTTGATAATTTCTTTTACAGTTTCCCATGGTGTTAACCGGCAGCCGATGGCGAGAATATTTACATCGTTATGGGAGCGGGCAAATTTTGCAGCAGCAATTGATTCAACATTACTGGCACGGATATCTTTATGTTTGTTGGCTACGATTGACATGCCGATGCCTGTTCCACAAATTAAAATTCCATATTCAGCTTTTCCTGAAGCAACAAATTCGGCAACTTTATGTGCGTAGTCCGGATAATCTGTCGATGTTGTAGAATCTGTTCCAAAATCTTGGAACTCTATTCCAAGGGATTTTAAAAGCTCTTTAATCTTTTCTTTGTATTCGTATCCAGCGTGATCAGCACCGAGTGCTATCATTGTACAATCTCACATTATTCTTGTTCAGGCCGTACAAACCAAAGTTCGCTGCCGCTAAGTGAAAATGATAGGCGAAGAATATTATCTTTCTGCATCTGTTGATCGGTTGTTCCGCGGAAACTGTATTCAATTCCGAGATCGATTCGTACATCACCAAAAATTGGAATACCAAAACCACTGGTAATACCAATCTCGTTTATTGGTTTATCATTTATACGGTAATACGAAAAGTTGTAAAAAAATCCTAACCTATATGGCATTCGTTGAAGATACGAAGCCGATTGATCTCGCTTGGGCAGTAATTCTCCGCCTATACTAAGGCGATAACTGTCGCGCAGCTCGAAAGCACTAATCCCATTGAATGTGTATCGTTTCCAGTTTTGGTAATAGATATCGGTTGCTAATAAGAAACGCTCAGAGAGGTATGATGCACCGAATCCCAAAGAATATGGAATACGCATTTTGAAATCATTCGATGTTGTGGTATCGCGGGTAGTCAGCGTTATTGTTTTATAAGTGTAGAACTTTTCCTCTATCGCAGTCAAATATGACGTTGTCGTAAATACTATACCGATATTGAAAGCATTCACATCGGAAAGATGAAGCACATTTTTCAAGCCGCTGTAAACACCGCCAATTGTAAATCCTATACCCTTCAATTCTAATGAACGCTTTACTTCGGAGAAGTATTCCGATCCCGAGCTTCCGAGTGATTGTCGGGTTGTATAATTCAGCGTGCCCATATAATAGTTGAACTTTGCACCAACATGAATATCGTTTATCGGTATTGCTGAAATGCCGAGATTACCTTGAGTTAATCCGCCTTCACCCTGAAAATGAGTATTGTAATTTAAATTATCGTATGAATCCGGGGTGATAACATTGTAATTAATTCTACTATATGGCGTTATACCAGCACATAAAACGATTCCATTTTTTGGGGCAATTGGAATCGCTATCATAATCCCATCGAAAGATGTTGTACTGAAATAGCCCGACTTAATACCATCTGTCGTAGATATTCCCTCATAAAGAGCACTGATGGAATATGACGTTCGGTTTATTTGTGATAAGCCGGCAGGATTGATGCGGTCTATCGAGTTATTCGATAATGCAGTTAAGCCTGCTCCGCCCATTCCTATTGCTCGATTTGAAATAAAATAAGATATATCACCAATTCCATAACGTGAATAACCTGAGCCGCCGTTACCAGAAAACGCCTCGACCGTCGAAAGCATCAAGGAAAAAGTTATCAGTGAAATAATTATAATACTATTTTCAGATATTGATTTCATATCACGGGAGTATAGTATAATTGATTTTGAGTTTTGGACGGCGGGATAAATCCTGAGATGATGCTCTAAATATGGCAAAGCGATCGAAACTTGTTAATTCACCATAAGAAGTTAAGACGAGACCATAGTTGGGTTCATGAACAACCCATTGCTGTACGAGTGTTTTGATGTCGGCACTATAAAAAACACGTGATGAGTCGGACGATTTAGTGCAGATTGTTCCAAGGGCGATGGACGCGTATGGGAATGTATCATTGCGCGCAAGATAAACTAATAGTGAATCATGCGAGTAGCTGTTCCTCAGCGATGAGGTTTCATCAGAGGTTACTTCGAATATTGCTTGTGTGATGCTGGCGCGGCGAGGTATCGAGGAAATATCGAAGCGCATCAAGTTGCGGTAGCCAACACCTGCTTGTATGAAGCTCACCGTGTCGATGTTTGGAAGTAATCCGTTTGCTACGAAGGATTGTTGGGCAGCAACAATACTTAAAGTTTTTTTCGTTCCGGCATCATAATAAGTTACTACCATTGTATCAATACTGTTTCTTGCTCCAACGATAATATTGCTATAAAGTGTATCAGTAACCGGTATTAGAATAATTCCATTTGGCACATCAGTCTCTGCTTTTACCCAACGATCCACGATGGGTGTGACATCGAAAGCCAAGACGGTATCTGTTGAATTGATATTGCTCCTTACAAATGTTGTTTCAATGTTAGTATTGTAAAAGCCATCGATTGCGCAATTATCCCATGTAAATGTTTTCTCATCCCACGGTTGTGATATTTCATGTACGCTAAGTTTCAAATTTCCGGAGGATTTTTTAAACATGTAATTGATAGGAATTTTAATAACTGCGGAAAGCGAATCGGCAGTTTTGGGTATAGCTGTGAAGCCGCTAAATTGTATCAATGCTCTTGATTCCAGAGTGCTATCAGAATTAACGTCGCGATAGAATCCTATTAGCGAACTGGAAATACCTTTTATACGATAAATGAAACTTGTATCGGATGTTGCTCGAATCGTTAATGAATAATTTCTCAATTTATCCTGTTGTGGAATCAATCCGATTCCAAGGTCAGTCGGATCATCAGAACAACTGATAATCAGCGAGAGTACAAAAGTGAACGTTATTAGTTTCAGGGATCCAGCTTTCATGTGTATAAAAATATTAAGAGTTAATTAGTTGTTCTTTCTCTACAGAACTTTTTACAAATTGCATTGCATCCTGGAGATCTTTAGCAATATAATCAATTATTACATTTTGTTCACTGCATTGGCTTAGTTCTTTCTTGCCATAACCTGTGAAGACAAGTATTGATTTCGCCCCACTTTTATTTCCGGCTTGAATATCAATTATTTTGTCCCCGATGACAAACGATTTTGTAAGATCGATGTTGAATTCATTCTTCGCTTCGATAAGCATACCTATGTCCGGTTTCCTGCAATTACACTTAATGCGATATGGTAATTCGCCTGCATCCGGGTGATGAGGGCAATAATAAATTTTATCAATTGAGGCACCGTGTCCCCGAAGCTCAGATTGAAGAACGTTGTGAATCTCTGTGAGGTTCTCCTCCGTGATCTTACCGCGCGCTATCCCCGATTGATTGGTAATTACGAATACTTTCAGTCCAAGATCATTTGCCTGCTTGATTGCCTCGGCTGAACCCGGAATAAGCTGAAGATCCGAAGGAGAGCGAAGAAAATCTATTTCGTAGTTAATTGTGCCGTCCCGATCCAAGAAAATGCCGATCTGATTCATCAGTTGCTCTTAGCCAGGTCGCGGTAAATATCGACAAGTTTGTGAGCAATGTTTTCTTGATCTGTATAATTATTGGAATTCATTGATACGATGACGTTCTTGCGAGAGTTTAATATTTTTCCCATGTCATCGTCAGGTGACTTCACGATTCCCCTTTTTGCTTTATTGCCAAACGTGGTAATAACATCAGCAAATGTCAGTCCAACTTTTAAAAAATTCAAACGTTCAGAATCCGACCCATTACCATTGAGCAAGTTTGGCGGCAAACCGGTTTTCTTAAATGAGCTGTTCGGAAATGAAGCGTAATATGCAAGACTGTAAACCGTAAAAACGGTCTTCATATTCTTGTAGTAGGGATCGTTTTTATACAGAGTCTTCAGGTATGCGGGGATGAGTCCACACTGCCAATCGTTGCAGTGAATAATATCTGGCTGCCAATGCAAACGCTTTAATGTCTCAAGCACACCCCGACAGAAAAATATAAATCGTTCATCATTGTCGATAAAATATTTCTTTGTTTCAGGATGGAAATACAATCCCTCGCGTCTAAAATATCGATCATTAGACAAGAAGTACACAAGCACTTTTTGATTTTCGCTGCTGAGGTATGAAGATCTAATATACGCATGTTCCATCTCATCCGACACAGGGACCTCAATATCTTTCATTCGTAGCAGATTGTGAATCTGGAATCGGCGATTGCTGATGGAACCATAGCCGGGCAACATCACCCGTATATCGTGGCCAAAAGTTTTTAAAGTTTTTGGGAGACTTCCAGCAAGGTCGCCTATGCATCCAGTTTTTATAAAGGGGTCTGCCTCGCTCGCTACAAAAAGAACACCTATGGGTTTTGGCATGCTATAAAAAATTTGAGGAAATTAGTTGATTTGCTATATAATTTACTAATTTTCTGCGAAGAAATCAACTATTATCTTGACAATAGAATAAAGAATGTCTATATTGTTCATAGCACTAAACAATATGTTCCATAACAGAGTATTTGACATCGTTTTTGATAAAGGTTAATAATTCGGTTTGCTGTAAATAATAGCAAGCCCTCATTTTTCCGCTGAAAAATTTCTTTAGTTAGGTAACCTTTGACAAAAAACGGGTCTTCATATTTTGGCTTTTTAACCGAATGGCAGGGTTATACCGAGATTCGGTTTTTTTATTTTAATGATTATAAAGACTAAAAAGCAACTAATTTCATTTTTTTGGATTATATTTCCATCACTTTTCCCAGCGATTGTTTGCAATAATTTCTCATTTGCTCAAGAAAATGATGTGAAAATTCTTCAATCCGGACTTGATGGAATCGTTATCGAATATCATCCTATTTATACTCCTCCGATGAAAGTTGCATCGAGTGGGAATGAATTTGTGCGACACGATTTTGCTGGAAGCATTATAAAGGAACAACAATTACCCGGCTCACCTGAGATTCGAATACGTTCCATATTAATTAGATTCCCTGGAGTGAAAAATAATTCAGTAGAAATTCTGAATGCTGACTATGAAGAAATCCCAAATGTTCTTCTTTCTCCCGTACCGAATTTTCAGTACGGTGACGTTGGTCCTGTCCCTGTCTACTTCCCCAACCCCGATGCTTATCGTATATCAGAGTATGTTCCCGAAGAAGTTGGGTCACTTGAGAATGTTGGAGAGGTAAGAGGTGGATTTTTTGGTGACCTCAGAATCAGTCCCCTGCAGTATAACGCTGCTCAACATCTCTTGAAAAAATACAACCGCATAGTTGTGCGTGTTAATTTTGGTCCGGCTGAAGAACCCATGAAACGCATTGAAGTTCAGCGCAGTATCGCATTAAATGATAAAGTCTTTGGTGCATCTCAGCCAGCAGTTTTATCGATGAGAAAGGCATCTTTGCAAAATAGTGTTTTGAGTTCAGGTCCTTGGTATCGTTTTTCGATCTCTGAAGAGGATATGTACAAACTAACGGGCCAAATGATGCTTGATGCGGGTATTCCTTCCTTTGTTAATCCGGGGAAAATTAAAATTTATGGAAACGGGGGTATCGAAACACCTACAGATGTTAATGCTAACTATACGGACGATTTGCTAGAAAACGCTATTTATCTTTACAATGATGTTAATCCCAATCAATTGGATCCATCTGACTATATCATCTTTTACGGAAAAAGTACCCGCGGCTGGAATTATAATCCTGTTGCGAAAACTTTTAATCATTATATCAATCGTTACGCGGATGAAAATATATATTGGCTGACTTATAATGACAACCCGCCGAAGCCGATGACGGAAATTTCATCTCAAAATGTCCCTACCCCTTATCGACCTTTAACAGTTACTGGTAAACTTTTTAGGGAAGATGATAAGAATAACGTTTTTTCCTCTGGCATCGAGTGGTTGGGAGAATCATTTAATGCAGGTAGTACAATCGTATATCGTCATCCACTACCTGGCATCGATATTACACAACCGATGACATATAGATTTTATCTCGGTTCTCGATCTTCATATTTTTCACAGTTTTTTATCGAGGAACATAATAATCAAATCAATACCGTGAATATTTCCGGCAGTGGAGAAGATCTTCATTTTGTCGGTTCAGAAAATTTTACCATGCCGAATTTTTCTGATGGAGAAAGTCTTTTACGTCTTCGCTATACCGTATCGGGCACAAGCGGCACAGGGTATCTCGATTGGTATGAAATTTTTTATAGGTGTTTTCTCAGGGCACAAAACGATGTCTTTAATTTTCATACACCAGATACAACAGCAGTTGTGGAATATTCGATAAGTGGTTTTAGCGGTGGACAAGTTTTTGTTTTTGATGTGACGAATTTTGATAATGTTTCAAGAATTACTAATCTCAATATTTCAGCGGATGTCTGCTCATTTCAATTGGAACAAAATGCAGGTAGTATACGTGAGTTGTTCGCCGTTGGACAAGGTGGTTTTAAAACACCCTCACCTCTTTTACCCGCCGGCAATCAAAATCTTCACGGCGAAATAGATGAAGCTCAATACATCATCATTACGCATCCGGATTTTATATCTGCCGCACAACGTTTAAAGGCATATCGGGAGCGACCTGGCAATAATTATCTTAAAACAAAAGTTGTTGGTGTAACTCAGATATATAACGAGTTTGGCGGTGGATTGTTCTCACCAGTTGCTATCAGAAATTATCTGCGGTACGTTTATTTTAATTGGTCGAATACACTAAAATACGTCCTTCTCTTTGGCGATGGCGACTATGATTACAAACGTATTCTTGGAGGAACAAATCCTAACTGGGTTCCACCATGGGAGTCGAAACAACCATATCAGGATTGGTGGCTGGCTTTAAGGACTTACGCGAGTGATGATTATTTTGGAATTTTTTCCGGCGGCAACCGTGTTAATCTTGGAATTGGAAGATTGACCGCACAAACGCTTCAAGAAGCGAACACCATGGTTGATAAAATCATCGAATATGAAACTAACTCGGTTCCCGATCCGTGGAAACTTCGTTTTACATTCGTTGCCGATGACGGTCCTCAAGCAGCAGATTACCCGAGCGATGGATTCCTCCATACCGGTCAGGCGGATTCTATCTCAAACCTTGTACCGCAACTTTTTGAGAAGAAGAAAATTTATTTATATGAATATCCCACAACTTTTACCTCCAGCGGAAGGAAAAAACCGGATGTTAATATTGCCATCGATAACTCAATAAATCAGGGTACACTTATTTTGAATTTTACCGGGCATGGCAATCCTCGATTATGGACCCATGAAGCTGTCTTTGTTCGGGAAACAGATTTTCCGTTACTGCATAATAAAGGGAAATATTTCTTCCTCGTGGCTGCAACCTGCAATTACTCAAATTTCGATCAGTTAACCGAAATAAGTAGCGGCGAACTTTTAGCAACAATGCAGGATGCAGGGGCGATAGCAGTATTTTCTGCAACAAGACCTGTTTATGCCGATCCAAATTTTGATATGAACGTCGCAGTCTATAAATATCTGCTCGACACAACTCGCCTCGGCAATATTCTTTCTCAGCGATTGGGGGATATTATTTGTAACGCCAAGCAGGAGCGAGCGGGCGAAAATGACAGGAAATATTTTTTGTTAGGAGACCCTGCACTACAACTATCTTTTCCTAAAATGGTTGCTTCTATCGATAGTATAAACCATCGCTTGAGCAGTGAGAATATTCAATTAAAAGCATTAGAACGTACTTCATTATATGCGAAAGTTCATGATCCTGAAACCGACTCATCAAGTAGTTTTAACGGGCGTGCGCAGGTTGTTGTTTACGACGCAAATCGTAGAGTGAGACTTATAGCCCCGGACTTAGGAAGCAGAGAATTAACATATACCGCATCGGGCAGCGTTATTTTTCGTGGGCAAAATAGTGTCAATAATGGTATCATGAACTCCAACTTCATTGTACCGAAGGATATTTCTTATAGTGATACACCGGGTCGAATCACGATGTATTTCTCGAATGATTCAACAGACGGTGCAGGTTATACTGGCATTCTCATCAATGGCACCTCGAATGATACTACCGACAAGATCGGTCCCCAGATACGGCTTTATATCGACAACCGTAGTTTCAGACCGGGAGATGTAGTAAGTTCTTCGCCCACTTTAATTGCGGACCTTTTCGATTCGAGCGGTATTAATATCTCAGATGCGGGTATTGGACATCGACTTGAAGCATGGCTTGACGATAAATCGGAAAGCATCAATCTTTCTGATTACTATAAGAGTAATATTGACACATATACAGATGGTGTTGTGGAATATCCTCTTGGTAAATTATCCCAGGGAACTCATAAGCTCCGCATACGTGCATGGGATACATATAACCAGTCCTCGACTGAAGAAACTGTTTTTAATGTTGTGTCTGGAAATGGTTTAAAAATATCCGAGGTATATAATTATCCAAATCCATTTTCACCGTCTTCCAGTGCATTTTCACCAGCAACCGAATTTACTTTCAAACATAATCAAGTAATTGGTATCGACGCAGAAGTAAAAATTTATACCGTTGCTGGACGTCTTATACAGATAATTAAACAAACCGGCATCGTCAACCAATTTGTTCGGATTCCATGGAATGGACGAGATAAAGACGGCGATTTATTGGCAAATGGAGTTTATTTATATAAAGTAATTGCAAAAACTCAAGACGGCAGATTTTCGAGCGAATCTCTGGGAAAAATCAGCATCATTAAATAATCGTGTATATTATGATTATGTGAGTTGCTTCTCAGAGCCGAAGGTCGTAAATTAAATCTTAACGAGATCAGAAAACGATAAAATTTCATCATTTTATATTATATTATTATTAGAAGGATACTTATTATGAATTTCATCAAAAGTAGAAAATCGCTCTTCTTTACACTACTAATAGCAGTAATTGCAACCCAAACACTGTACAGCCAAAACAAAGGTGGAGGAGGCGAATCGGCAGTGCCGTTCCTGCTTATCGCACCTAATGCCCGTGCAGATGGTATGGGTGAAGCTGGCGCAGCTTTAAGTGATGATGGGTCGGCATCGTACTGGAATCCGGGCGGTTTGGCATTCGAGAAATTTGGAGAATTGAGCATAACACACTCAAATTGGCTTCCACAATTCCACCTTGCCGATTTATTCTACGAGTACCTCGCATTTAGTCATTATATGGAAGATTGGGGTGGAACTGTTTCTGGAAGTATTATCTATTTAAACCTTGGTGAGTTTAATCGTCGTGGCGAGAATAACGAAGACCTCGGCACTTTTAAGGCGTATGAATTTGCGCTAACTGCAGGATATGCAACAAAAGTTATGGATAATCTCGGACTGGGAATGAATTTGAGATTTATTTACAGTGCTCTTGACCCGCAGAAATCTCAAAATCAAGCTAAGGGTGTTGGGTCGTCTGTGAGCTTCGATGTAGGAGCTCTCTGGAAAACATCACACCTGGACATTCCATATGTTGGTGATATCGAGGATCGATTCAGCGTTGGTCTCAACCTCTCAAATCTTGGACCCAAGATAACTTACATCCAACGAAAACAGGCAGATCCATTACCAACCAATCTTCGATTGGGATTAGGATTTCAAGTAGTGAAAAGTGAATTTAACAATGTAACAGCACTTGTAGATTTTAGCCGGATGCTGATTCGCCGATATGCAGCAGATTCGATAGGATTTGCAAACGGTGCCCCTGTATATTCAGATCCACGGGTTGATGATTTGCCCAAATCGTTGTTTACTGCCTGGGGTTCGGGCGGATTGAAGAAAGTTACTATCGCCGGCGGTTTGGAATATTGGTATGGACAGCCAAAACTATTTGCCTTACGGTGGGGATATTTCTACGAACATCCTGATTTTGGGAATAGAAAATTCATGACCTTCGGTGCCGGAATCCGTTATGATATTTATGGATTCGATTTTAGCTATCTGTCTGCAATAGAAGAAAATCATCCTCTTAGTGAAACCCTACGCTTTTCACTGCTTATCAGATGGGGTGATGCCGAGCCAACAGAATAACACCCATAGATGTCAAACATATTGACCGTCCAACATTCTCCAAAGAACAAGAACTGGTTTCCAAAACTGGTTCTTGTTCAATCCTGTATTCCAAATTTTTTTTATCAACAGATTGTAATTGCATGAAGTTTAATAGTATCCTTCCATTATTATTGTTGCTCGCTGTTACAATGCATGGGCAATCCAAACTGCCGACGACTTTGAATCATCCCCTTGCTCTTAAGCAGAGTGATGGTCCGTTGTTACAAGCCATATCCCTTGCAGTAGCATATCCCGAAACAAGCATCAATATTCTTGCAATCATGGTTGAGTTTCAAGAAGACGACGATACCCGAACCACTGGAAACGGCAGGTTTGATCTTTCAGTGTCTTCAAAGCAAACTCTCGATGCACCGCCGCATAACCGAGCATATTTTCAGAATCATTTAAAATTTTTAGAAAATTATTTCAGGAAGGTATCTGACGGAAAGCTTGTTGTGAAGGATACTGTTCTTGAGAGTATCTTCCAGCTTCCACATCCGATGCGGTACTATAGTCCGCCCAAAAATAGTGTAACCAATCTTGAGTTGGGATATCTGATGAAAGACTCCTGGAATGCAGTCGATTCGCTCGCACGACAATTGCACATTGAGATTCCTTACAATAAATATAACACCTTTATGATTTTCCATGCCGGCGCTGGGAGAGATATTGATCTTATAAGTGTATACGCGGATGATCCAACACCATTCGATATTCCATCCCTTTATCTAAGCTTGTCCAGTTTGGAGAATATGAATCCCGCCTGGTCAAAGGGATTTCCAGTGCAAATGGGTGATACTTCATTTTACATCACCAATTCTATAATCATACCCGAGACGGAAACTCGCGAGCAAGTTCCGTTTCCCCTCGGTATTAATGGATTACTTGCTGCAAGTGTTGGAAGTCGGCTTGGGTTACCCGATCTGTTTAATACTAAAACTGGGAGCACTGGTATAGGCCGTTTTGGTTTAATGGATGGACAATCTATTTTTAGCTGGAATGGCGCTTTTCCTCCAGAGCCATCGGCATGGGAGAAGATTTTTTTAAGATGGATTCAACCGGTAACAATTTCATCTGGCTATTCGATTTATGAATTTCCGGCAGTCGGTTTGCACAGTTCCAGCGATTCTATTTACAAAGTTTTAATTAGTGCGAAAGAATATTTTCTCTTCGAGAATCGAAACCGGGATGCAAACCGGGATAGTGCGAGAGTTACAATGTTCTATAATGGTTCCGAGAGTGAACAAATCTGGGCGCACGACACTTCTGGCTTTAACGAAGACAATCAGGATGCTTTATATGGTGTTATTACTGATGTGGATGAATTCGATTGGAGTTTGCCCGGCGGATACGATAAAAATGCAAAGAGATTATATGATGGGGGCTTGCTCATCTGGCATATTGATGAAACTGTAATAGATGCGAACCTTGCGACAAACACACTAAACGCAAATTCGGCTCGACGCGGTGTTAACCTGGTAGAAGCAGACGGCTCACAAGACATCGGCCAATCATACGATCTGCTTCAACCGGGATCCGGCAGTGAAAATGGAACCGCGCTTGATTTCTGGTACAGAGATAATAATGCCACACTGCGTAAATACCTAAATGCACTTACACCAACATCGCATCCGAGTAGTGAAAGCAACGATGGCGCGAACAGTCATGTATACGTTGGCAACCGGGATAGATATGATACTACGGGTTTCTCGTACACCGGACCAAGGATGACGGCACGAATTCAAATCGGTGATGATCAGGTGAAACCGTTAACCGGTTTTCCGAAAAATACAAAACAAATTTTTGGGACTCGTTCCGTAAAAAGTATTGTACATGATTGGGTATGCCTTGATTCGGGCGCTTGTCCAAGTGGACTGGTAGTTAACACTTCTGGAAAGTATGTTCAAGAAATCTCACCGGTTGCACAATCTGTGCTTGTTGGTCCACCTCGGATTTATGGATGGTCTTTGACTGGTACACCGATTATAGAATCTGGAGATTCATCGGGTTTATTGGTTCAGTATGGAAGCATTCTTCCTCAGTCGTCCCCGTCCGTCTCGCTTGCTTTAGATAATGTGAATAGAGATAACTATTTCGATTTTACTGTTGGCGGAACGGAGAATCTAAATATGATCTATGGTTGGTCGGCGGTTGATGTGAATCGAGATCACCGTGCTGATTCATTATTTGTTCATATTGTTCCTTATCCAATAACAACTCATGCAGTTATTTCCGATTCATTCATTGCTTATGGCGGATCGCATGGTATGGTATACTTTATCGGAATAAATACAGACGATAGTGTCCGAGTGGATCCATCTAATACTACCGATGTTGTTGGTCTAAGTCTCTGGGACAAACAATCAGCTCGTTATATTGCGATTTCATCCAGCGGTATAGTGCGGATTCTGAGTGCATCTATGGAAAAATTTTTGCTTCCGACAAAAAATTTCTCAAAACTGATGGTTGCATCAGCAGTCTCAGCTACAATATCAACATCTCTAGGAAAGCGTATTGCCTTCGCCTCTAAGGATGGATCGGTATTTTTGGTCGATTACGCATTAGACATAGCTCCCGGTTTTCCATTCAATACGGGCGGTGAAATCCAGAACTCACCCGCACTTGCCGATATCGACGGTGATGGACAGAAAGATATTGTCGTTTTTAGCGGCAACAAAATATTTGCTATCAATGCAACAGGTGCCATGGTCGATAATTTTCCGATAACTATTCAAACAAATAAAACTATTCTAACTTCACCGATAGTTGCTGACATTGATGCAAGTGGAACCGTTGATATCATCGCGGTAACGCAGGAAGGTCTTGTGGTTGCTTATGATAAAACTGGAAAAATGGCTGAAGGATTTCCCATCCTTGCAGGTCCAAACAGTGGTTCAACACCTGCTGCATTTTATTTGTCCGATGATTCATCCGGAATTGGCATCGGATTATCCGTTGCGTCGGATGATGGAAATGTTTATGCTTGGAGAACCAGTACGGTTCACTCTGGAAATGGTAATCCCGATATGATGCCATGGTCTCAATACATGCGCGACGCACAGAACACCGGCTTGGATGAATCAACGCTGCCTCTCGTTCCCAAGAGTAATGAATTTTTATCGGCTGCACTTGCATATAATTGGCCCAACCCTGTCGGTGCATCAGATGATTATAAAACATACATCCGATATTTTCTAAGTGAAAATGCCAGAGTGCATATTAAAATCTTCGATCCAGCAGGTGATATGGTTACTGAGTTTGATGGATCGGGTCAGGGTGGATTCGATAATGAAGTTGTTTGGAATGTTGCAAAGATACAAAGCGGTATTTATTTTGCCCATATCGAAGCAAGCGGTTCGAATAAAAATGGACACGCTATTATCAAAATAGCCGTTGTGAAGTAAGGTATTGTGTGCAGGGTGCTATTGGTTTGCTATGCTTGATAACTCTTGCCTGCCGAGAGATTCAACCGCTATCGGAATCACAATCTGTCAAAGGTTATCAATTTAATGGAATCGTAACAGCCGACAACGGTTATCGGCTGCCGGGTGTGAATATCTCGCTTTATTTTTGGTATGATAAAATCAGTGAAACACCTATCGATACACAACAGGTTATTGTAACAGATGTAATGCAAATTGTAGATGTCTCTGTCTTTACATTAAAATACGATTTAGTACGCACAATTTATTTCGATAGAAGAAGTCAGATCGGACCTCTTCCCAGATTTTTTTGGAACGGCAAGGATGATGATAAGCAACCCGTAGCAAGCGGTATGTACTTAATTCGATATTATGTCGGTGATTCAGTTATCAAGTATACGCCAGTTGTAGTTGATGGAAATGTTACTGCCGAGTCGGACGGGAATGGACTATTTACAATTGGGAATGATAATTTGCCCATTGGAAAACCCTTCGATTATTATGATTCGACCGGAACATTTAAAGGAGTAAACATAATTTTGCCGAAAATTACAATCAAGCTCCAAAGATACGATCGCGGTTCTAAATACGGTACAATTGAATTAATGAAAGATAAGATAACCAATGGTACGTTTATATTATGATTTGTAGCATTAAAAGTTGGTCAACGTTAAGTTTGATTCTTTTTATTGCAAGTATTGGTATTGCTCAAGAAGAATTTTACCATCCGGAGCTTGAATGGCGCACCATTCAAACCGACCATTTCTATGTTCATTACCATTCCGGTGCTGAGCGGACTGCGCGAGTCGTAGCAAAAATTGCTGAGGATGTTTTTGAGCCGATTACATCACTCTATCAATACAAACCTGAAGGACGGGTCAGCTTTATCATCAAGGATTATGATGATTTTTCTAACGGCGCAACCTACTTCTTCGATAACAGAATTGAGATATGGGCTTCGGCGCTTGACTACGATCTAAGGGGAACGCACAATTGGCTGCGAAATGTAGTCACGCATGAATATACGCACTTAGTTCAAATTCAAACAACACTGAAATTTGGCCGTAAGATTCCGGCTTTCTATTTACAATGGCTCCAGTATGAATCGGAGCGGCGTAAGGATGTTCTCTATGGTTACCCGAACGGAATCGTCTCGTATCCAATTTCCGGTTTCGTTGTACCTGTATGGTTCGCAGAAGGTGTAGCGCAATATAATCGTAAGGAGTTCGGTTACGATTCGTGGGATTCACACCGCGATATGATATTACGGATGTATGCACTTGAGAATAGACTGCTCACATGGAACGAGATGGCGACCTTCGGCAAAACAAGTCTTGGAAATGAATCGTCTTACAATTCAGGATATGCGCTGGTTCGGTATATTGCAGATCATTATGGTGAAGACAAGCTTCGAGAAATATCTGCCAATCTTTCATCTCCATCTGCATTTACAATTGATGGAGCTATTGAAAAAGCGATAGGTAAAAATGGAGAGGAGCTTTATAATGAATGGAAAGATTTTTTAGAGAAAAATTACACTGCACGCACTGCGGATATAAGAAAAGATTTAGTATCAGGCACAACTGTTGCCGATATTGGTTTTGCAAATTTTTATCCAACATTTTCTCCCGATGGAAAGAAAATTGCATATATCAGCAACAAAGAAGCGGATTATATGATGCTTTCGTCTCTCTATCTGTACGACCTTGAATCAAAAACTGAAAAGATGCTGCAAGCCGGTATGCGATCTAATCTATCCTGGTCGCCCGATGGCAAGAAAATTTATTATGCAAAAAATAGCAAGAATAATCCCCACTGGTCTAATTTATTCGATCTCTATGTTTACGATCTTGAGCAAGATGAAGAAACGCAACTGACGCATGGTCTTCGCGCTTATGCACCATCTGTATCACCCGATGGTAAAACCATTGCTTTCGTATCAGCCAGCGACGGAACGGTTAATGTTTTCATAATAAATGCTGATGGCTCGAGTATTAAAAAATTAACCAGTTATACACAAGGTGAGCAGGTGTACAATCCTAAATGGTCGCCTGATAGTAAAACCATTATGTTCGATTATTCGGTAAAAGACGGACGCGATATTGCTATTGTATCTGCCGACAGTGGAGAGGTTAAATTTATGCTTGCCACACCTGATGATGAACGCAATGCTGTTTTTACTTCTAGCGGGAATCATACTGTTTATGCTTCCGATAAGACCGGAATTTTCAACCTGTACGAATACGATCTAAATACCAGAACAGTCAATCAGTTAACGAACGTTTTAGGCGGTGCGTTCATGCCGACAGTCAATTCTGCGGGGCAGGTTGCATTTGCATCTTACACTTCGACAGGATATAAAATTGCAATGCTCGACAGCTTGCAAGTAATTCAAAATCCTTCGGCCTATCCTCACACCAATCCGATAGAGATAGCATCGGTAGGGGGCATAAAACAAACGCCGAAAATAGATTGGAATGCACTTCGTTTGTATAATGACACTCAAATTTCTTCGCTCAAGGATACTACCTATAAAAATACTTCTACAGGTCTTGCGTTCTTTCCATTTCTTCGGGTCGATAATTATAATCCAAAGAATAAAGGCATCGACGTTTTAAAATTAGGTGTTTATGCTTATTCATACGATGTTCTCGACCGGTATGGATTCTTTGCAGGCGTTGCCATGAATAAAAAATTAGAGCGAGACTTGTTTTTCATTTTCGATTATCGTGGAAAGATTCCGGGATTCTTTCAACTCGGCATGGAGCCGGCACTCTCACTTGAAGCATACAATATCGTAAGAAAAACCGATGCGCAACTTGGACTAACCCTGGATACACTATCTGTCGGTATCACATATAACCTCATGGAATTTGACGTTGCATTGAAACAAAAAATCATTACTGAACAGCTCGATCTTGAGATGCGTTATGCACACAGTCAGTATACTGCTTCAATCGGATCTTTCATGCCGCCGCAGTACGGTCATCTCATTCCAGCTTTCAGCGAGCTTTACTTGATAGGAAATAATATCTCTGCAACATTGAGTTACAACGGTATCCATCCATCGCGCACACAAGAAATCAATCCTACCGGTAGAAAAATTCGCGTACGGTACAATTATGAGTTTAATAAATTCAATCCTAGCGGTGAGTATGGTGTAGAGAACGGTGTTTTAGTTGCAAAATATGAAAAGATAAATTTCAATCGTTTGGAGATCGGATGGCGGGAATCTGTCAAGCTTCCTGCATGGAAGCATACACTCTCTGCGCACTTGCGCGGCGGTACGATATTCGGACCACCGGTAGATAATTTCTTCAATTTCTATATCGGCGGCTTGATCGGAATGAAAGGGTATTCGTTTTATTCCCTTGGCGGAAATGAATTCACTATGGCAAACCTAACTTATCGTTTCCCCCTGTTCGAGCATATCGATACCCGGATTTTACATGTCATTTTCAACAACCTCTATGGTGCAGTCTATGGCGATATCGGATCTGCCTGGACGGGCGGCGGACCGAAATATCAGAAATTTAAACGCGATGCCGGTACAGAGCTGCGGCTTGAGGCATTTTCATATTATGCATTTCCAACAAGAATATTTGTGAATGCTACTTACGGTTTTGATAGATTCAATTTCACCAGCGATAACACCAAGAAAACAGTTACATATGGGCGAGAATGGAATTTTCATTTTGGCGTCTTATTCGGATTTGATCTTGATTAACATTAAAGGAATCTTCAATGAAGTTTAAAATCTTTTTTTTAATTCTAATATTTATCATTACATTGAGAGCTTCATCTGGCGAGAAGCAATCTATACATCTTACAGGAAATCGTACGGTCGATTTCTTTGGCTCTTCTAAGCAAACGCTGCCGCTTTCAAGCGGGGATCGT
>CAYGZC010000208.1:0-6383 GCA_964354225.1 uncultured Chlorobiaceae bacterium
GACAAACCATATCACACTACAAGATTTTAGAGAAGCTCGGTGAAGTGCCAAACTTACCCACGAGCTTGCGAGTGGTAGTAAGTTTGCGCATCCCGCTTTTTTTTGGCGGGAGCGACATGAAAGGAATTGTATGATTGGTCAGATAATAGCCCATTATAAGATTTTAGAGAAGTTGGGCGAAGGCGGACGAGTCCGCCGAAACTCATCATTCAACGGAGAAAGCCAATGATAGGAACCACAATCTCTCACTATAAGATACTCCAAAAAATTGGTGAAGGCGGAATGGGCATAGTGTACAAAGCCCATGACACTAAGCTTGATAGAAACGTTGCGTTGAAGTTTCTGCCCTTAGAGCTTACAAAAGAAAGAGATGCAAGGGAAAGATTTATTCACGAGGCAAAAGCTGCTTCTGCATTAGATCATACGAACATTTGTACAATATATGAGGTTGATGAAACAGATAATGATCAACTCTATATTGCAATGGCATGTTATGATGGAGAGACGCTCAAGGATAAGATCGAGCGCTCACCGTTAAAGGTGGATGATGCCATCAATATCACCACTCAAATTGCTCTTGGATTATCAAAGGCACATGAAAAGAATATAGTCCATCGTGATATCAAACCAGCCAATATTCTAATAACAACCGATGATACTGTTAAGATTCTGGATTTTGGATTGGCAAAGTTGAGAGGTTTAACGAAACTTACTAAGACTGGTTCAACCGTTGGTACAGCACCCTATATGTCACCTGAGCAGGCAAAAGGGGAAACAGTAGATCATCGGACAGATATATGGTCACTTGGTGTTGTACTCTATGAGATGTTGACAGGACAACTTCCATTCAAGGGAGATTACGAGCAGGCAATAGCATATCAGATTACAAATGTCACACCTGAACCAGTAACAGGTTTGCGTAGTGGCATACCGTTGGAATTGGAACGAGTCGTAAATAAATGTTTAGAGAAAAATCCTGACGAGCGGTACCAAACAGCATCAGATTTAATTGCTGACCTTAAACATCTGCAGCGAATGACAAGCCAGCCGGTCCAACAAACGACGGAGAAGAAAGCCAAACCCTCTACAAAGAAAAAGCGATGGGCTGTTATCGCCGCTCTCTTGGTTATCGTTATCGGACTTGTGATTATATTTAAACCGTTCTCAAGAGAGCCTGAGAAAAACAGGAAGTCGATAGCTGTGCTTCCTTTTAAAAACATGAGTGATAGCAAAGAGGATGAGTATTTCAGCGATGGCATAACCGAGGACATCATTACGCAACTCACGTACATCGCAGAGCTCAAGGTCATTTCCCGCACGTCGATCATGCAATATAAGAACACCAGCAAGAACCTTCGGGATATCGCCAGAGAACTCGACGTTGCCACCGTCCTTGAAGGGAGCGTCCGCCGGGCAAGCAATCAAGTACGAATCGTCGCCCAGTTGATTGACGCGGCAAATGATGAGCACGTCTGGGCTCAGACCTACGATAAAGAGATGACTCAGATCTTCGCTATACAAAGTGACGTAGCACAGCAAATTGCATCTGCGCTTAAAGCAAAGCTCTCTCCGTTTGAGAAGGGACAGATAGCGAAGAAACGAACGGAGAATACCGAAGCATATAACTATTACCTCAAAGGTCGTGAATACTACAATGACCGCACGAAAAAAGGATACGAGAGTGCTATTGAACTGTTTAAGAAAGCCCTGGAGCTTGATAGCAGCTACGCTCTTGCTTACGCCGGCCTGGGTGATGCATATGTATGGCGATTAGGGTATGGTTTCCCGATTGAGTGGCTTGATTCATCAATTGCCATGAGCGAAAAAGCTATTTCCATAGATCTAAATCTTGCAGAAGGTTATAAGGCTCTCGGATTCGCTTATTCTTCCAAAGGAAAACTACGGAAAGGTCTAGAATTGTACAGGAAAGCGATAGATCTTAATCCTAACTATTATCCTGCTGTTCTCAATACCGGATTTAACAACGGTAAACTTGGGCAATTGGATGAATGTCTTAAATGGGATAAGAAGGCTTTGGCACTCGAGCCAACGAGGACCATTCTGTATTCTAGTTTGGGTGTTGATTATCTTATGCTATGTAATGATTCAATGGCTCAGAAGTATTTCCATAAAGCAATCTCTCTCCAACCTGAGAGATACGATTATTATCAGGACATAGGGAATCTATATCTTTTGCATGGGGAATTTAAGAAGGCTTTCGATCTGGCGCAGAAGGTTCTTTCAGTTCAACCAGAGAATTTCAGTGCCCTCTTCCTTGCCGCCTCTTCCCAGTTGTTCCAGTCAAACTATGCAGAAGCTGAAAAATATTATAAAAAATGCAACGCCATGTTTTCGACAGCTGCAACAACCGAGCTGGGCTATATTTTCTTGAAAACCAATCGGAAAAAAGAAGCGCAAAGGATGCTTGCACGCTCCCGTAGCGATATTGAATCTGGCTTACAGCAAGATAATGAGTTACCAGAATATCCTCTGGAATTGGCAAAAGTTAATTCTATAGAAGGCAATAAAGAGGAAGCATATAAGTGGCTGCAAAAAGCGATTGATACAGGTTGGAGAGATTACCGTTATGCTCAGATCGACCCTCTTCTGGAAAACCTCCGTGACGATGACAGATTCAAACAGATGATGGCGTACGTGAAAGCACAAGTCGAAGAAATGCGAAAGCGCGTTGACGAGATGGAGAAGGCAGAGAATCAATGATCGGACAAACAATTTCACACTACAAAATTATTGAGAAGCTCGGCGAAGGCGGTCCGACTACGCTCCAGAAGTTGGAGCTTCGCCGGACAGGGCATGTCCACCGAAGCCCAATTTCATATGCAAGGTGATTATGATCGGTACGATAATCTCACATTATAAGATATTAGAGAAATTGGGCGAAGGTGGAATGGGCGTTGTTTACCGTGCCCACGATACCACGCTTGATCGTGTTGTGGCGTTGAAGTTCCTACCGCACTATCTCACAAGTGACCACGTGGAGAAGGAACGCTTTTACCACGAAGCACGAGCAGCTTCCGCTTTGATGCATCCTAACGTTACTGTCATCTATGAGATAGCTGAACATGACGGACAACTCTACATCGCAATGGAATTAGTGGAAGGTCAAACATTACGTAATCTTGTAATGGCGATTCATGAATCGCCACTACAGATGAAAAAAATTTTAGACATCGCAATCCAGGTATGCGACGGACTTGTGGCAGCACACGAAAAAGGGATCGTGCATCGCGATATCAAGAGCGAAAACATCATGATCACACCTAAGGGACAAGCTAAGATAATGGACTTCGGCTTGGCAAAAGTCAAAGGTGCTACAAAGCTCACTAAAGAAGGTTCAACTCTTGGTACCGCCGCTTACATGTCACCTGAGCAGGCTCAGGGTGAAGAAGTCGATCACCGCTCAGATATCTTTTCATTCGGTGTTGTGCTCTACGAGCTTCTCACTGGCCATCTTCCCTTCCGGGGTGAGCACCATGCGGCGCTGATGTACTCACTCATCAATGAAGAGCCGCAACCGATTGCCCGCTTCAATGAGAAGGTTACACCAGAGATTGAACACATTGTAGGCAAGGCGCTCGAAAAAGACAAGGATGACCGTTATCAACATGTCGATGAACTTCTCTCGGACCTCCGACGTGAGAGGAAACATCTGGAATATGCTCGAACTGGTTATGCCACAACTGTAGCAAAACCGTCTATTGAGGCACATCCTCCATTAAATGAGGTCAGTCAATCTTTAGGTAAGAAACGATTAACAAAATTATTTGCAGCGATCGGAATCGTTGCTGTACTCGTTATAGCTTTTTTCCTCCTCCGGCCATTAATACTGGAAGAGGCAATTTCATCGGAGCGAAGGACAGTCGCCGTTATCAGCTTCATCAACCAGACAGGTGATGCTTCGTACGATTACTTACAGGATGCCATTCCTAACCTCCTCATCACCAACCTTGAGCAATCGAAGTACCTGCGGGTAGCAACGTGGGAGCGGTTGTACGATCTTCGCAAGCAAATCGGTAAAACGGATACTAAATTAATCGACCGTGATATGGGATTTGAACTTTGCAAGATGGACGACATCGAGGCAATCGTGCTCGGAAGCTTCACCAAGGCAGGAGATGTATTTGCTACCGATGTGAAAGTAATCGACGTTCGGACGAAAGAACTCTTGAAAAGTGCCAATTCAAAAGGTGAAGGCGTCGGAAGCATTCTGAGAACGCAGATCGACGAGTTGAGCAAGGAGATTTCGCGCGGTATCGGACTTTCGGAGCGGAAGATCGAATCGACACCGATGCAAATTATGGAAGTGACCACATCGTCAATGGAAGCGTATAACTTTTTCCTACGAGGGAGGGATGATTATCACAGATTCTATTTTGAGGAAGCACGAAAATACCTTGAGAGAGCTGTTAGCATTGATTCTACATTTGCTATAGCATACGTTAACCTCGCATTCACCTGCGAACGGCTAAATGATTATAACGCGAGCATAATGGCATACCAAAAAGCAGCCCGCTATTATCAAAGAACGCCCGAGAGAGAACGTCTGATGGTCGAAGCTGCTCTGGCGGTAAATGTTGAGAAGAACCGGGATAAAGCTTTCAATCTTTTGAAAGAGGTTACCGAGAAATATCCAAAATTCAAATGGGGACATTATTGGCTCGGTGTAGGATCCATGTATCGAAATATGACAAGTGAAGCAATTGCTCAACTCACAATTGCTCTTCAACTCGATCCCGAATTTGGACCTGCGTTGAATCAGCTTGGTTATGTGTATGCGAGGATCGGAGAGTATGACAAAGCCATCGACTGTTTCAAGCGTTACGCTGCTGTCAATCCTGGCGATCCCAATCCTTTCGATTCAATGGCTGAGCTCTACTTCAGGATGGGCAAACTCGACGATGCCATCGCAAAATACAATGAGGTATTGGATATAAAACCGGATTTCGGCGCTACAGATCTTTGTCTTGCGTACGTAAACATGCTGAAGGAAGATTTCGATAAATCTATTGCATGTACTGATAGGTTCATTGCACAGCATTCTTCCCCTGGTCTGAAGGCGTCAGGATACTGGATCAGGGCGTTAATGAATTACTATGCAAAAGGCAAATTGAATCAGTCAATGAAGGACATTGAGAAGGCTCAGGAGTTATTCAGATCCGTTGGAGATGAACGATGGATCGTTTTAGGAGACTTGCTCAAGGGGGCAATACTATACGACAGGCATGAAACTACAGCAAGCCGAGAGTTGTTCGATAAGTTCTTTTCCTATGAGGTAAAAAATAATCCTCTGGGTAGCGGTAAGGCAGACTGGGCATTTGCGTGTGGCATGCTCGCACTTGCCGAAGCGCGGATCCCTGAAGCGAGATCGAAATTAAGAGAACTGGATAGTTTGTTGCTTCAGATATCTCCTCGATACATCACGAAGATTTTACGAAACCAGCGTGAAGTATTATACGCTGAGTTGTTAATTGCCGAGGATTCCGTGGATGAAGCAGTAAGTGTAATTGATAAGGCTGGTCCGCCAGAGTTACCAAACTTTGGTGAGGAGGCAATGTTTTCGTACAATGTGCCGCCCGCACGGGACATCGCGGCACGAGCGTACACTAGGAAAGGGACATTGGATAAAGCAATTACCGAATATGAAAAGATCATCAGATTCGATCCAAACAGCAAGGATCGAAGATTTATTCTTCCCAAATATCATTATGCTTTAGCAAAGCTATACGAGAAGCAAGGATTGCGGGAGAAGGCAGTGGAGCAATATAATAGGTTACTCATGTTATGGAAAGATGCCGATCCGGATTTGCCTGAAGTGAAAGATGCCAAAGCGAGGTTGATGAAGCTGAAGGGAAACGCAATAAAATGATTGGTCAGATGATTTCTCACTATCGTATACTGGACAAGCTCGGCGAGGGCGGAATGGGTGTCATCTACAAAGCCCACGACACTAATCTTGATCGTACAGTTGCATTAAAATTCCTTCCATCGGAACTCACACGAGACCCTGAAGCCAAAGAAAGATTCATTCATGAAGCCAAAGCGGCATCCGCACTGAACCATACAAATATATGTAGTATCCACACTATCGAAGAGTTTGAGAATCCCGCCTCCGCTGAAGCTTCGGCGGGCAAGCAACAGTTTATTGACATGGAGTTTGTTGAAGGGAAAACCCTCGGTGTGTTGCTGAAGGAGAAAGAATTATCACTGAGGGAGGTTGTGGATATTGCTCTTCAAATTGCAGAAGGCTTGAATGCTGCACATAAAAAAGGGATTGTCCATAGAGACATCAAGCCGGATAATATAATGGTAACCGACGAGCGCATTGTAAAAATAATGGACTTTGGCTTGGCAAAATTGAAGGG
>CAYGZC010000209.1:0-44424 GCA_964354225.1 uncultured Chlorobiaceae bacterium
CTTCCGGCTATGAACAAGTTCGATATTATCAAAGAACATATCTTGAACAGCTTTTGAGCAATTGGTTTATTACTAATTTTTTAAAATTTTGTATCTGTTTCTGTAAATCTATCTTTATCTCTAATTTTTCAGATGTCTCATACAGCTAAATCGAACTGGGAATCAATCGTCCAAAGGGATGAAAGATGGACTAAGTCTCTTGAGGGGTGAAATAGTACTCGGGAAGGCTCGACGATAGATGTATTATGATTTTGCCTACCGGTTACGTTGGTCGGGGAGTCCGGTAGGTTATTATTCTTCGATTAATGAGATGACGTTTGAGGTAGTTGAAAAATCTTCGCTTGTGTGTGCGTACTTAGCTATCTGAAGTCGGGTATGCAACGCTAGTTTTTCTAGAACATTATGAACATGGCTCTTTACTGTATACGGTGAAAGATAAAGCTTCTGTGCAATTTCCTTGTTTGCCATGCCGTCGGAAATCAATTCGATCACTTGCCGCTCACGCTTTGTCATGCGTACCGATTCCATCAGTTTGGAGGAAGGTCCTCTTGTCGCGTTGACTGCGTGTTCGATGATCTGAGAAAAGAGCGAACTAGTCATGAGAGAAGGCAACACTTTTGTTCCTTGTGCAACTAATCGGATGGTTTTCAGAAAATCGTCGACCGTCGCATCCTTAAGAATAAACCCCGATACTCCAGCTCGCACAAACTCCAAGACATCAGCCTGCATCGGAATGAGATCCATGACAATTACCTTAGTCGCCGGGGAATTTGTCTTCGTCGCTTTCACGAGCTGTAAGCTGTTTTGATTTCGCAAGCCGAGGTCGAGAAGCAGAACATCAGGTTTGAAGCTTTGAATTCTCTGCAAGATATATTCCTTCGTACCGAGCACATCTACAACCCGGATATCATCATGCTTTTTGATCAACGACGTGATACCTTCACGGAGAAGTCGATTGTCTTCAATAAGGATTAACCGTATTTTCTTCATTGAATAGCCTTTCCTTCTTAGCGCAGATCCCGACAGTTACATTTTTAGACAAGATAAGAAATTCTATAAGTTTATGCAACCAAAAAAACTCAGGGCAACTGGGGTAATAGAGGAACAAGCGAGTGCCCCGAGAGCGAAAAAGCAATAGAAATGGCAGTTCAAAGGGAAAATGTTGAAATTGGGTGATATTGCTAAAATTTATGTAGATCATATGAATTTTACCCTAATTACGCTCTATTCTTTTTTGTAAGATGTAGACTTTGGTTTGACTAGCTCCCATAATATGTACCAACTGGAATTTAGTTAATTCATTTTTGGTCTGTACTCCATTTTCAGTCTTATTTTGAAAACAGTTGATGTAGGAGAAAATCGATCGTTACTGGTAGGGTGTTGATGATTTTGCTTAGGATATTTCTGGTGACTATCTAAAAGTTTGAAATGTGAATTTATTCAGTCGTCTCTATAGTTGCGCATAAAGATTGAAACAATTATATTAAATTTGAGTATATTTTCTGTGATCATTAAAACAACTGGCAGGAAGTCGTTCAGAATTATCTAACGGTATATTGTAGCATGAACCTGACTATCAACATAAAAATGATGATGAGATTAGGCGTAATCATTATACTGATGATTACCGTCAATGCATACAATCTATACCAGCTTGTCACCATTTCAAAGACCGCTAAAGCTACCCTTACTTCTGAAGTCAAGTCTATTGACATCGCTAAACATCTCCAATCCTTACTTCACGAAGAGGAACGAAATGCATATAAATATTGGATTTCATATGACAAGATTTATTTTGATTTATTCGTCGGAGGAAGTAAAAAATTTAAAGAAGCAGGAGACTCATTATTAATCACACAATCAGACCATAGTGGAAAACAATTAATCAATAATATTCAGCGGACTCATGCCTGGTTCGTTTCACAGGTTACTCCTTTTGATCAGAGCGAACAATTATTAAAAACAGAAATAAACAAATTGGAGGAACAGAAACGCACCGACAGCCTTCATGCCCTCCATACCAATCTGGATGATCTTATCCAGCTCAATCAAGTGTTAATCGAGAGTGCAATGATTAATGTCGAAGCGATTACCACTCGATCCTGGGGTGTTTCTTTAATTCTTACATTATGCACATTTATCGCAGCAATTATACTCGCCGTAATAATTTCTCGAACGATAACCAAACCTATAAAGGTTCTCATTCATGGAACTGAACAAATCGCTCGCGGCTCTTTCGAACCTATCAAGGTTGCCTCACGCGATGAGATTGCCCAACTTGCTGGAGCCGTCAATGACATGAGTGAAAAATTAAAAAAAATCGATGAACATAAAAGTGAACTCATGCAAAACATTGCCCACGAATTACGGACGCCTTTTCAGATGATACTTGCAGCGTTGTACAAACTCAACCGACAAGAAACTGGTCCCTTAAATGAACAGCAGATCGAATTACTCGAATCGATACGTAAGAGCACTACAGCATCGACCAATTATACCAACCAATTATTAGATATTGCAAAAATAGATGCTGGAATGATGGAGTATAATCTCAAACCAATTGATTTGCTCTCCATGGTTAAACCAATAGTTGATAATGCCCGTTTGATTGCTTCACAAAAGGAAATCACCATAATATTGCATTCGGAACCTGTTCCAATAATCGTAGTTGACGAAGAGAAAATATTTGCGGTTGTTAACAATCTACTTAGTAATGCGATAAAATATACCGGTCGTGGTGGAAGAATTACCATTTATGTCTCCCGAGTGAGAAATAATGCAAAGATATCGGTGGAAGATTCTGGTATTGGCATCGCACAGGAGGAACTTGCAAAAGTATTCAACAAATTCTTCCAAGCAAAAAATGCATCGCAGGTTTCTTCAAAGGGCACAGGCATCGGATTAGCGTTGGTTAAAGCATATACGGAGGGGCATGGTGGTAAAGTGTCAGTAAAAAGTGTTATTGGAGTCGGAACCACGTTCCAGGTAGAGCTTCCCATTATTCTGGAACATCATCAGTTTGATGTCGCAGAAGACTCAATATCAACACAAAGGACTTCTCATGAAAACTTATAGAATTATACTGGTACTGATTACCTTATATCTTATAGGATGTACGGGGACGAATAATTCAAGTAAAAACAAACAGGAACTGGAGGCTGCCTACCATATAAATATTGCCGATAGTCTTCTTATAACATCATTATTACAAAAGGCAACAAATGAATATTTATTTATCGCAAAACAGTATTCAACGACAAAATATTATCCTGAAGCAGTTCTGAAATCCGCGATTTTATATGCCAATACACAGAATCCCGTTGCGGATGACAGCACATCACTTTATTGGTACCATGTCTATCTTACACTTCCAATCTCCGACCAAGAAATAGAAATTACAAATTCATGCATAATGTTATTAGAACGTATTAAATCACTTCGCGAAGAACTTCGAAAACTGAGGGAGGTGGACGTGCAAATGAATAAAAAAGAAATTAAATAAAATTTTAGGTAATTGTTTCGCTCATTCGATTTGGAGTCAACTGTAAAGCTCTTTATTATTTTTGTACTACATCGATCATTGATCTTCCATCCTTATCAATATTTTCAGGAGATGTAATCACCCTTCTAAAACTTCTCTACCTCACATTTCATATCAAAAGTCTCTCTTCTTTATTCGATACTTTACTTTCGGCTCGTCAACTTGGAAGCCAATGCGTTTCTTCGGTGGCTCGGGTGTTGTCATAAGCTTTCGAATCGCCTCAAAGATAACGTGTATTTCATCATCGTGCTTTTCAATCTTCATTTCGAGCTGCTTAAGTTTTAATGCGAGCTCCTTATGCGTGGAGAGAATTCCCCGAAGCTTGACAAATGCACGCATAATGGCTATGTTCATTTGTATCGCTCTTGGGCTATTGAGAACACTCGAGAGCATCGCAACCCCTTGTTCGGTGAACGCATATACTGCCTTAGAGTACTTCAAGGATGTCACAAATTGTGATATCCTCAAAATTTCTTCTCTCGTCAGGTAGAACATGAAATCTTCCGGGAATCTATCGCTGTTACGCTTAACTGCCTGCATCAGCACTCTCGTTTCTATACCATAAATTTCTGCAAGATGTGGACCCAACACCACTTTTTGCCCTCGCATCAGAAGAATCTTATGTTCTACAGCTTCCGGTACAATTATATCAAGTTGCTTTCCCATGTAACTTAATGTGTTTTTATTTCGTTACTCGATATAGTGTCAATTGTAAAGCTCTTTAATATTCTTGCAATATACAATCCTCGGTCTTCCACCCTTATCAATACTTTCCAAAAAAATAATCACCCTATGAAAACTTCTCATCATGACGATATGCAATATAGTACTTTCTTTTTAAAACATCAACGCCTCATCTTAATAGTTATAAAATGAGGCGCTGATTGATAATAGGTAGTTAAATCTACCGACAGTTAGTGTCATGGTATGGACCATGACACCCCCTGCAATCCATCCTTTTCATGATGTCACGAACCATTTAGTGACACTCATGGTATGAATCATGACAGCCAGATAAAAATCAGTCCCCTTTATCCAGCTTCGGCGCTTTACCCAACACATCATCTATCGTGAGATTCTTTATCTTACCATACTTAAGGTTGCCAACCGGTTTCTCGATTGTTTTTCTATCGCCCACAACGATGATAGAAACTTTCTCCGGCTCGATATATTTCTTTGCCACACGCTGAACATCATCTTTTGTAACTGCAAGAATGTTTTTTGTGAAGTTATTGAAATAATCGTCGGGTAAATTGTATATAACAATATCGGCAAGCTGTCCGGCAATCTGTTGAACCGTTTGGAAACTTTCGGGATAACGGAGCGTGAGATAATTCTTCGCACGGGTCAATTCATCGTCGGATACCGGCTCAAGAATTCGATTAAGCTCAAAGAAGAATTGAAACAGTGCGCTATCGGTCACTGCTGTTTGAACGGCGGAACCCGCAAGGAACGGTCCCGGCATCATGCGAAAATCGAAACTAGAGCTTGCACCGTAAGTGTAGCCGTGTAGCTCACGCAAATTCTGATTCAGCCGCGATGAAAATGAGCCGCCTAATATCGTATTCATAACACGGAGTGCATAGTAATCTTCCGTCATCCGATCCACACCAATGCGACCGATACGAATTTCGGATTGCGGCGCACCGGGTTTATCTATCATGTAAATAGTTCGTTCTTTAACCTGTTCAGCTATCGGGAATAATAACTGCTCAACTTTTCCACCTTCCCATTTACCAAATATTGTTTCAAGTTTCGGAAGAATCGCTTCAGGAGAAATATCACCGACAACGATTAAGTTGGCATTCCCCGGATTGAAATATGTCTGATGGAATTTTTTCAAATCCTCAATCTTGAGTGCGCGTATACTCTTTTCGTTTCCAATATTCGGTTTACCGTAAGGATGATCGTTACCAAAAAGCGTCTTACTGAACTGGACAGAAGCGATTGCCCGCGGCTCATCGTGCCACTGCATCAATGTTGTGAGTCGCTCTTTTCGGTTGCGCTCCAATTCTTCTTTTGGGAACGTCGGTCGCAAACACATATCTCCGAAGAGTGTTAGAGCATCATCAAGCTTTGAGAGTGGCGTGAACATTGAAACTCCTGCTGTATGCCAGCCGGCAAATGCTGAAATGTTCGCACCTAAAAAGTCGATTGCGTCTGCCAACTCGAGCGCATTTCGTGTTCCGGCACCTTCTTCCATCATCGCTGTTGTCATACTCGCGAGACCGGGTTTATCTTTGGGATCGTTCACCACACCAGCCCGAATCAAAAGTTCTACTTCAACCAAGGGAACTTGATGCTTCTCCATGAGAACGACAGAAATACCGTTTGACAACTTGAGATGTTGGATTGCCGGTAATTTCATGGATGGCGGTGGTCCAAGTTCCGGCGGCTTTGAACGGTCAGGAACTTGTGAGTAAGAAAAAGTTACCAACAATAATACAATTCCCAATCCTATCATCAGATCCTTCGCTACGCTCAGGATGACATTTTTACTTTTGACTTTTGACTTTTTCATTGTTACTTATCTCCTTTCTCGGGGACGGCTAATTCTTTTTTACCCTGGGGCACGATGCTTAAAACAACATCACCGTCATCGCGCAAATATGTTTGAGCAATACTTTGAATATCGTCAGGAGTGAGTGCTTTATATCGGGCGAGGTCTTCATTGAAGTAATCAGGATTTCCGGTTTCAACATAATAATCATTCAGCAAGTCTGCTTTACCACCGAAACCACCGACACGCTCCATCCTCATGAGAAAACTTACTTCATACTGGTTGACAGCGCGCTGAACTTCCCGAAGCGAAGGTGTTTCATTTTTGACTTTATTAATCTCCTCGCGAATAATTTTCTCCAACTCTGTCAGCGTGTGCCCACTCCGCGCGGTTACAATAACCGAGAATACTGAAGTAAGCATGCTTGCATCTTGATATGCACTTACATCTTGTGCAATCTGAAGATCGTACACGAGACGTTTGTACAAGCGGGAGTTTTTTCCACCGGCAAGAACGTTAGCTAAGATATCTAATTCCGCATCACCCGGTGCGAAATGTTTTGGTGTTATCCAATTGAGATATAAACGCGGGAGTTGAACTTTATCTTCAAGCACGATTCTCTTCTCTTCCGCTAAATATGCAACGGGCTGCTGGAGAGGCATAACAGGTTTCGCTCTTGGCACATCGCTGAACCATTTAGTGATAAGCTCTTTGGTCTTCACCGGATCGATATCACCTGCAACAACGAGACTTGCATTATTGGAAACGTAATACTTTTTAAAAAATTCGACCACATCCTCAAAACTCGCTGCCGATAAATCTTCCTGCGAGCCGATTGTGGGCCAATGGTATGGATGATCAGCTGGAAATAAATTTTCACCGATAACGATAGATGACATTCCGTACGGACGATTCTCGTACGATTGTCGGCGCTCGTTCTTCACAACATCACGCTGTGCATCGACTTTTTCCGGTGTCATCACATCAACTAAATATCCTAAGCGGTCTGATTCGAGAAAGAGCGCAAGCTCGGTTGCGCTGTTAGGGAAGTTTTCCCAATAGTTTGTGCGATCGGAAGATGTTGAGCCGTTATTATCGCCACCGGCAGCTTCAAGCCACTCGTCGAATTTACCGACCGGAACATTTTTCGATCCCATAAACATGAGATGCTCGAATAGATGAGCGAAACCGGTTCGTCCCGGTTTCTCATTCCCCGAACCAACATGGTACCAAATGTTCGCCGTTGCCGTAGGCAGCGTATGATCCTCGTGAAGAATCACAGTCAATCCATTAGGCAGTGTAAATTTCTCGAATTTAACACTAAGCTGAGAAATACCTAAATTGATAAGTAATAGAAAAAGAAAAGAATACAAGAGGTACTTTAACTTCATATATACTCCAAATTAATTTTTGATTATAAGATTTAGATTAAGATTATAAAACATTTTATTACCGATGTTGACGTAAGAACTCCAATCTATCTTTCAGCTTGTCTGCAGGTGTCAAAAGTTTATCTTTTCCATATATTCCATCCTCCTGCCTGGTGAAAGTCAGCTCATAATCCTGACTCATCACAATAGCTTCCTCAGGACATACTTCTTCGCAGAAGCCGCAGAAGATGCAGCGCAGCATGTTGATCTCAAATTTAACAGGATAACGTTCTTTGGAAAGTTCTGTTTCGGATGCCTGGACTTCTATTGCAAGTGCCGGACAAACCCGTGAGCATAATCCACATGCAACACATCGCTCTATCCCATTTTGTTCAACGAGAACTGGTCTTCCCCTGAATGATGACGGTGGATGCCATTTCACTTCAGGATATTGGCGTGTGAACTTTGGTCGAAATACTTGCGAAAGCGTGATCTTCATTCCATTTATTATCTGTGGAATGTAAAACTGCTCATACCATCTAAGGTCTTTTCTATGTACGATTGGTTTTTGTTTTTCCATAAAATTTGTCATTGATCTTTAGTCACTTGTCATTGGTTCCTAATGACCAATGACGAATAACAAATGTCTATATTATTAATATCATTACTCCGGTTATTAGTAAATTCAAAATCGTAATTGGCAACATAAACTTCCACCCAAGATTCATCAATTGATCGTAGCGGAATCGTGGTATCGTCCACCGGATGACGATAAAGAACGCAACAAGAATTATAGTTTTAGCCAAGAAGCCGAGCACCTGGATAATACTTATCCAAAAATCCGATAGACCCAGCGAGTAGATAAACGGGACTTGCCAGCCACCAAGAAAAAGTGTAGTAATGAGTGCGCTTGATACAAATGTATTTGCATATTCAGCAAGATAAAACATTGCGAACTTCATTCCGCTGTACTCTGTATGATAACCGGCAACAAGCTCCGGCTCGGCTTCCGGTAAATCGAATGGCAGCCGGTTCGTTTCAGCAAATGCAGCAACAACAAACGTTATGAACCCAATCGGTTGGAGGATGATGTTCCATCTCCACCCTGCTTGTGCCTCAACAATCTTATCAAGCTGTAAACTGCCGGCAATCATGATGACACCGATGATCGAAAGCCCCATCGAAAGCTCGTAGCTTATCATTTGTGCACATGAACGAATTCCACCGAGAAGCGGATATTTACTATTTGATGACCAGCCGCTCAATGTCAAACCATAAACACCAAGAGATGTAAGTGCTAAGATGTACAATATGCCGATATTGACATTGGCGATTTGAAGCTTGATGTCATATCCGAATAAATTTATTCTGTTTCCAAATGGAATTACCGCAAATGTAGTCATTGCAACACCGATGGATATAATTGGTGCAAGATCATGAATAAAACGATTTGCTTTTGTAGGAACGATATCCTCTTTAAAAACAAGCTTCATTACATCGGCAATCGGTTGAAGCAAACCCTGCCAGCCAACTCGATTCGGACCGATGCGGTTTTGGATTCCAGCTGAAAGGCGGCGTTCTAATAAAACTACGTATGCAACAATGCCGAGCATGACTCCCATTACGGCAATAATTTTAATGACTGTGATGATTATTTCCATATCAGTTCTTCACTGTTGTTGTTTCTTTTTTCTTAGAGAGCATCGCCCCATTAGCACCGACTTTCAAGAATGTCAATCCCTTGAATGAAGGTATCGTGCAAATGATCTCGTTGAATACATCTTCGCATATATTGTACTTCCATTTCGCGCCCATAACTGCGGCAAGGCTATTGATGATCCGCCACGAGGCACGAGTATCACGTTTTGGTCCTTTGGTCCAACGATCATTATGCGCTCCGAATTTATCTAACCGACTCAGTGACATACCATCCAATATCCGATCATGTTCAAGTGTGGCTATCGCAGGTCGGTTTCGTTGAACGCGTCCCTGGAAGTTCGTAAACGTTCCGTGCTTTTCTGCATAGGCAGAACTTGCAAGAACAACGTCAGCAAGTTTTGTTGTTTCATTTTCATTTGATGCATGAACGACAAGAAAATCCAGCTTCACGAGCGCATCCGCAATATTCGGATCAGCCGCTATATCGTCATCGAGAACGTATAATGCTTTAATTTTACCTGCTTTTATTTCGTTGATGATTGGTGTAAATCCGAATACATCACTTTCGGGTCTCACACCAACTTCCCGCGCACCGATGGCATTTGGTGTTTTATCTTCCCTGATTAGAAGATCATCCTGATTACCAGCTTTAGTGTGAAGCACGAAATCTATCCGTTTCACACCAAGGAGCTGCATTAATTTTGCAAAGAGATAATTATCTTCATTCGTCGAATATGCTGAACCGAGGGCGGCTATGTCATTTTTCTTAAACGATTTCAGCTCGAATGCAACTTTCGCAATCGCCTCGTCCCAACCAACATCAATGAGCATGCCCTCCTTCCGTATCATCGGAGAATTAATACGATTTGCAGTATTGACAAACTTAAAAGTATTTAGTCTGCCATTATCGCACATCCAGTAATCGTTGACATGAGAATTAAATCGTGGCGTTAATCGGAGGATTTCATTGTTACGTACCCACATCTTCATATTACAGCCGCGTGAACAACCGATGCAGATTGTGTCGGTGGATGACATATCCCAGACACGAGCTTTAAATCGGAAATCTCTGCTTGTGAGAGCACCAACGGGACAAAGCTCGATGACATTCATGGAATATGGATTATCAAGCTGCACGCCGGGGAAGGTTGTCAACTCCACGTGATCGCCTCGTTGAGCGAATGTTAATTGGGGTTTCTTAGCAATCTCATCACAAAATCTTACACAGCGCGAGCACATGATGCAACGCTCAGTATCAAGCATAACATTCGGACCCAGCTCTACGCGTTTCGGCTTGCGAATTTTTTCAAACTCGAACCGGCTTTCACCTACACTGTATTTGTAAGCATAATCCTGAAGCTTGCACTCGCCTGCTTCATCACAGATCGGACAATCGAGCGGATGATTGATAAGAATGAATTCGAGTACGGCATTCCGGGCTTTAATTACTCGATCCGAGTTTGTACGCACAATCATCCCTTCTGCTACTTGTGTTGCACAAGCAATCACGAGTTTTGGCATCTTCTCTATTTCCACTAAACATACCCGGCAATTACCGGACACGCTCAATATCGGATGCCAGCAGAAATGCGGAATGTGTATCTTGTTCTCTCTTGCCGCTTGAATGATCGTGAGGTTGCTTTCTACTTCGTACTGTTTTTCGTCTATTGTTATTTTAACTTTCAATTTACTTTATCCTTATCAACATCATACATGTGAATACTGGTAGGATTGCTTCAATCGTTTCACATAGTTCAGGTGAAAACTTTTTAGCTTTTCAACGAATTCTATAATTTCATCCATCGGTGGTAAAAATGTGGTTCGAAAATGCAGTGTCCCGGGAAACTGACCGAAACCGGAACCGGGTACGACACATATCCCTGTTTCTTCCAGCAACATCATGCAATAATCACTATCTCTCTTCGCTTCGTATCTTTCACGCTCATCAGGTGACATCACTTTCAAATCCAAGTTCGGATCTTCCGACAATTCAAACTTTACAAACGCATACATTGCACCCTGTGGAGTCTCTAACGACATTCCTGGAATTTGATTTATCTTCACGCCAAGGATTTCAGCTTTAGTTTTTAATTCATTCATAATTCCGTCACGCTCTCTCGCATATTTCTCATAACTTTCATCGCCGGGTTGCGGTGGTGCAACCATGAGATAAACAGCAATCTGTCCAACAGCATTGGCACACAAGCTGATAGATTGAAGTTTTACCAATTCAGCCATAACATCTGGTGGAATGTTTCTAAACTCAGTGTAACCGCCACGATGACCGCATTCACCTAAAAATCCTTTTGATACAGAATGAAAACTAAATAGCGATACTTCATTCTCATTTAAATCATTCATCACCTTTGCAAAGGAATAGAATTTCACTTTCTGATCGTACACATTTTCCTGGTACACTTCATCTGCCATGATGGAAAGCTTGTGTTTCTTAGCAAATCCGATAATCATTTTGATGTTTTCGTACGATAAGACCGTACCAGTCGGATTCCCCGGATTGATGACAGCGATTGCAACAGGATTGATTCCTTCAACTTTTGCTTTGGTAATACTCTCGTTTAGAATTTGCTCATCGAGCTGCCAGTGACCAGTTTCATCGATGTAATATCCAATTTGTTTTCCACCATACAACTTTATCGAAGCACTATAAAGTGGATATTGTGGAATGGGAATCATGAATCCATCATTGGGACTTTTCAATAGAGCTATTAACGCAGCTTGTACTCCCTTACTTGCGCCATCAGTCAGGATAATATTATCTTTATTAGTCGGAATTCCATCGCGCTCGTGAATAAAATCTGCTACAGCTTGTTTGATAAAAGGAATACCTGCACTCTGTGTGTATGCTCCTGTTCCATGAGGATGTTTCTGGAGAATTGATTTTGCTTTCTCAACAATATCCTTTGGATAGAGATTGGTGACTTCAGGTTTGTTCATCAATTCCGGGTACTCAATCAAACTGAGCATTTGTCGGATGTAGGTAAGCGGTTTCTGCTTCAATGCTTGCGGATTACCGATGTTGCAATAGATAATCTTTTTACCCTGCTCTTCAAGCTGCTGTGCCCGGATGACTATCGGTCCACGCACTGCGTATTCAGCTTCTAATAGATTTGGATTTAACGATTGTTTGGTGATCATATAATTTTATTTTGCGATCCTTTTCACTAAATCCCTCTCCCGGATTGGGAAAAAGAATTTAGGGATTATGATCAATGACTGGCTCCGTTCTTCGATTTAAAAATTACAGTGGAGAAATTATCCATCTTAAAAATATTATTCGCTACTTCCTGAATCATATCCTGCCCGACTGCATTGATGCTCTTCAACACTTCGTCGAGTGTGAGGTATTCACCGAAATAAAGCTCGCCGCTTCCCAATCTCATCATTCGATTCGACATATTTTCTAATCCTAACATCATGTTTCCTTTCATCTGGGCTTTTGTTCTCTCAAGCTCGGCTTTACCTACCGGCTTCATCTTCAATTTATCCAGTTCTTTGTGTATCAACTCGATGGAATGGTCAATATTATTATTATCAGTTCCAACATAGACACCAAAACTTCCGGTATCACTCAGAAGATTCGCAAACGAATACACTGCGTAGGCGAATCCGTACTTTTCACGAATGTTCTGGAATAGACGGCAACTCATACCGTCACCGAGTAATGTATTCAAAATGAGTAGAGGATACCGCATCCGACTTTTCACACTGTACCCAAGTGTACCCATGCAAACATATGCCTGGTTAATTGGTTTTTCAACAACTTCCTTATTCGAATGAACGCGACGGGGTCCCTGCACCCGCTTGGAGACTGTTCGTTCCTGACCATTCGAATTGAAAAACTTCGTTACAAGCGAAACCAACTCCTCATGTTTCAGGTTGCCAGCCGCGGCAACAACCATCTCCTTTGGAGTGAAGTGGTGTTGGATATGCAAGAATAAATCATCTCTGGAAAACTTTTTAATATTTTCGGCATTCCCTATTATGGGAAAACCAAGCGGATGTTTGAAATAAACGTTCTGGTCTAAATGATCATGTATGATCTCGTCTGGATCGTCCTCGATGTTCTTTAATTCTTCAAGGACAACTAACTTTTCCTTCTCGATCTCTTTGATCTCTAATCGCGGATGCTGGATAAGGTCGGAGATAACATCTATTGCCGTTTGGAGATGCTCATCTAAGATGCGGGCATAGAAACATGTATGTTCTTTTGTTGTGAAGGCATTTAGGTAACCACCAACCGACTCAAGACTTCGTGCGATTTGTTGGTTGCTAAACCGCTCAGTCCCCTTGAACACCATATGTTCGATGAAGTGCGTAATGCCATTGTTCTTCTCATCTTCATCGCGCGAGCCGACGTTGATCCAAACACCAACCGAGACAGAACGCAAATACGGAATCTCTTCCGTTACGATCCGTATGCCGTTTGGCAGTACAGTTTTGTGGTAATTCAGGTTGAGCGATGAATGCGATTTTGCAATAACGCTCGTCGAGGATTTATGCATTATTGGGTTATTTGTATCGTTTTAAATTGCAAAAATATACCAATTTTGAAGGTGGGAATCAAATAAATTTAATCGTTTTCGCATTGACCTGTTGAATCAATGAGATAGTGGAATTTTGGAACGACATCAATAATTTATGAACAGAAATGTAAAATTAGTACCGAGTGAACGTCATTGCGATTCCACCTCCATCTTTAACGTAATCACATAATCTGACCACCAACTTCAAATATCTTCTGCTCCAAGAAAGGATCGGATGTGTGGTATCTACTCGCTCGAAATCGAGATGCTGTACCCGCCGCTTCCCGAACTTCCGAATCTTGGGTTCACGATGTTGTTGTAGATTGAGCCGAAACTGTAACTCAACCCAATCGTAGCATAGTAGCTATAGTCCGATTCAAGTTCTGTCCTTTGTAGAAGGACATCTTCCTTGCTTGCTCCAGCTATGGGTAGCGATAGCTGATCACGCTGAAGGGAGTAACTGACGTACCATGTTACCGAAAGCCCTTCAATAATACGGATAGATGCTGAACCGTACACACCGGCGTTATATTTTTTTACATCATGGAAATAATGTGAACCATACATAGTAACGCTTGCAGACCCCCACGGTTCTTTCTGATCGAGCGTGATTGAAAGATTCTCGCTGAACAGGATTTGATCCGTCTTGTAATAGATAGTTGTGTCGTGGTAATTTGAATATGAGATAGTAGGCTTGTATCCAATGCGGAGAACACGCCGTGTCGATTCATTGTAGGGATATATGTTGTACTCGATTCCAGGTGAAAGTCCCGTTGCGAAATCTATATTACTATATGTTGAGCTATATCCTGAACCGAACATACCCCATGACCAATTGTCATCGATGCTGAAGATAACTTTTCCGCTGATATTCTGAGATCGTGAGACGCTATAATAATTTACATCATCAGATTTAATCTTGTTCCCATAATAGGTTCCGCTAAGTGTGAAGTTCAGCTTGAAATCCTTTGTCACGCGATTTGCTGAAAGAGACCAAAATACGTTTGTTGTTTTGTAGCTACGCTGTCCGTTTAACATCCCATTCAAACTTGTGCTGAAAAACCAGTTATCCCACTTGTCAACAACCTTCTCCTTCGCTTCGGGTGTTGAGTGTGAAATCGAGAGCTGGTCCGCTATCGGTGTATGGGCGGCGTAACGTATCAATCCTAACTTCATCGTACCGGTAAGTCCGGTTCGTATGTTGTCCTTTGTGTCCGTTTTATTAGATTGGTAGATGAGGGTATCGTTGATGCCGGCGAAGTTTTCTTTCCCGATAAACGTTAGCGTGTATTCCGTGCCTCCGTTAGCTGACTTCTGCGATGTCACCAGGATATGAACTTGCGCATCAGCGGGATCGCGAACGTTGTTGACAAATGTCAACGTGCGTCGCGTGTAATCAAGATCGCAATCGTCGCAATCCAGATAGACGCGAATAGCTTTTTTCTGCATTTCGGTGGTTGTATCCTGTGATTCTTGTGCGTTTAATGGCGTTGTAAAAAATACCGATATCGATACCACCGTTATGATGGTGAAAAACGTTGGGGCAAACCATTTATTCATAATATATCCTTCTTTGATGACGAGTGGATAGATAGTGATCAAACTATTTTTATATAAAAACGACAATAGGGTAGTTGCAAAATCGATAGGCACACTACATTCTTGGCTTCCTAATTTAATATAAGACGTGCAAAAAGTCAAAAGGTTGACAATATTTTTCTTCTTTTTTGATCATTTCAACTTCATCCTGAATGTTTATGGAGAGCAGACAAGCGGGATGACCTGACTAACTCACCACCACAACAGAGAGAAATGAGCGTCAATTCTCACTTCTTATTTTTTACATATTTGTCTGCCCACTCAATCATCTCCGCTAACGTATGCAACACTGATTCGCGTCCGGTATATCCGTGACTTTCATACGGTAACAGAACCAGCCGCGCGGTACCGCCATTACCTTTAATCGCCTGGAACAATCGTTCAGATTGCATGGTGAACGTCCCCGGATTATTATCAGCATCTCCGTGAATCAAGAGTAGTGGCTCGTTGATATTGTTTGCATATGTGAATGGAGATAATTTCATATATGTTTCCGGCGCTTCCCAAAACGATCTTCTTTCACTTTGAAAACCGAAAGGTGTAAGCGTCCGGTTGTATGCACCACTCCGTGCAATTCCTGCCGCGAAATCATCAGAGTGAGCAAGCAAATTGGCTGTCATAAAAGCGCCATAGCTGTGACCCATCACCAGCACACGATTCCTATCGATCACGCCCATCGAATCAAGCTTATCGATCGCTGCCCGGCCTGCACTTGTGATTTGTTCTACGAATGTTTCGTTCATCGTTTCAGGATCTCCTATGACAGGCATGGTTGCATCCATCAATACGGCATATCCTTGCGTGAGGAAAAATAACGGCGTTGTTCCTCGAAAGAATGTAAACGAATTCGCCGACCCCCGCACCTGCCCCGCCGTCGACGGATCGGAATACTCTAAAGGATATGCCCAGACAATAAGTGGTAGTTTCGTGCCCTGCACGTAACCTGGGGGAAGATAGAATGTCCCGGACAACGGAACTCCATCTTTCCGGTAATATTTTAAAATCTCTTTCTTCAACCCTGTCAGTTGTGGGGCAGGATCCTTGAAATCAGTGAGGACTTTGCGCGTTTTCGTTTTCAAATCTGTCAGAAAATAATTTGGCGGCTCATTTTTCGATTCATAACGTGTAATTATCTGCATCCGGTCAGATCCCATGAACGTTGCTAACCTTTCCAAGCTATTTTCTCCAGACTGAAAAAGATTTTCTTTCTTCAATGTCTTGAGATTGAACTTGTCAAATCTCGGTCGATCACCTTTCTCCGAAGCACCGTCTGCAGAAAGATAAATCCAATCTCCGTCCTGATGAAGAACGGTTGTTCCATCAGGTTTTGTTTTATAAATCGGATTACCCGGATCATTGTAAGCATCGTTTATGCTGAGATCAAAGATTACGTTCCGGGATTTTTCCGGTTTGCTAAGATTCAGCAACGATGTAGTTGTCCATCTTCTGTCGCGGTCGAACTCGGTCAACAACACCTCATTTATTTTCGCTGTCCAGGCAATATCCGAAAATCTTTGCTGTATTTTCATCACTTCCATCGGTTCTGCGCTGAATGGTGCATCTAATCTCATCATCTTGTCGCGGAACGGTACTTTCTTCATCGGATCGCCGCCGTCGAGTGCTTCAACCCATAACAACGATGCATCTTTTAATTGCTGCCACATTACATTTCTCGGCCCAAGGGGCTCCCCCTGCGTAGGGATGTCATCCGAAATCGGCAGGTCGGCAATTACTATTACAAGATTCCCTTGTTTATCCCAAACTTCTGTCATTCTCGTGAAATAGTAATATGGTACACGATATGAAAACGGTCGTTTTAGTTTTTCAATAAGAATATATTTTTCGTTCGGCGAAAAATCTGCACCGGTGATCAATCCCGGCTCACCAACTTTTTCGATGTTTCCGGTGGTTGCATCGACAATAGCCATTTGAGTTTGACCATAATAATCAAAAAGATTCTCATCATGCGGCGTTCGCAGCATATCCTGATACGTCATCACCTTCGCCACCTTACCCGATGTCTCGTCAACGTTGGGTCCTATCGGTACCTTCGGTGTTTTCGGTACTTCACCGATTCCTTCCGGAATTATTTTCACCAGCAAATGATTATTATCGCTCATCCAGCTAACGGAAGAGCCAAGGATATCGTTCAATTTCAGATTTGGGATTGCTTTGGCTTCTCCCGTTTTTGCATCGGCAATCCAGAGTTCTGTTCCATCTTCCAGGTCATGTCGGAACGCAAGTTTCTTCCCGTCGTACGACCAAACCGGCTGAAGAATTCTTCCATCCTGCGGCGCGGTAATTTTCACACGTTCGTCTTTTTCAATCCGGTACACTGTAAATCCGACCAATTGCGATAGCCTCTGCCGGTTCTTTAATGCCGGATCGATTCTTATACCGCCAAGTCGTAAAATTGGCTTGGCTAACAGTTCGACTGAGGGGTGTGGTTTATAATCAATCAACAACATCGCATCACTTTGCGGTGATACGGAAACAAATGGTGTCGGCGGCGCATCGATAATATCAACAACCTCCTTCGGCGGTAACTTATAAGGAGTCTGAGATGATACACCCGCCGAAATAAATAATGTGAACAAAAAGATGAAATATGTTTTCATGGCAACTCCATTAAATTAAAGTGGTATGTTATTGTACTGAATGCTTTAGATAAATTCAAATTATGAGGACTAAAATTCGAATCTTCAGACAGACTGATGATATGTATACAACTCATCCTTCACTGGAGACATTGTTAAATAATATTTAATTATTTATAAAATCGACCGAGATCACCATTATTTCAGAATCGCCTGCGGTTCGTACCGGTGGTCCCCACAACTGCACCCCGCTTGTAACAAATACATTCGTGTTTCCAATCTTTTTATATCCCCAGCTTAATTCGTAAACCTTTTCAGTGATATAATTAAATGGAAATAATTGACCGTGATGAGTGTGGCCACAGAGCAAGATGTCGACATCCGTTGCACTCACCTGTGATAATTCGATTGGGCGATGGTCCAGGACTATGACCGGGAGGTCATGCTTTACTGTTCCCATTAGCTCACTAATTGTTTTCCTGCCCCTCAGATGATTGTCATTTCTTCCGACAAGAGTAAACGCATTATTAACAACAATCGCACTGTCCTGTAACAGAGTAATATTGGATTTCGCATAAAAATCTAATTTGACGTTCCTTCTATAAAATTCATGATTTCCCAGGGTTGCGTAAGTACCATACTTCGTTCGGATGTTACGGAATTGCCGCTCAAACTCTTCCAATTGTCCGTTCTGCCTGTCACCTTCAAGTATATCGCCGGGTAAAAGTAAAATATCCACGTTCAGCGCATTTACTTTCGCCGTAAACCGTTCCATAAAACTTTTTGCCGTAATCTCTTTGAGATGGAAATCTGATGCAAGGGCTATTTTAAGATGGTGTAATGGCGAATCTTTTTGGGGAATCTGTATCCGATACTCATTGACTTTTATGTCAGAATATTGAACCGCTCCCACAATCAAAATGATAAATGGAATTATCAATAATAATGAAAGGCGCGCGGTTCTGAATCTTTGACCTTTCACAATCTCAACCGGAATTACTTTTAACAGATAATTCAACAAGAGCAAAATATCTGATAGCAGTACGAGCAGAAATAGATATAATAAGAAAGGGAGCGAGTAATAACCAAGCGTTAATAAAAAACTTATAGATTCGCCTCCACTTCTGTGCGCCATCATCTCGGTAACTGGGAAGAATATTATCAGAGCAAGATAAATTACGGCGAACGTGATCTTGCGACTTTTCCGCGTGATTAAACTTTTTATCCGGAAAAAGACATACAGATTAAGCAAAAAATATGATGGGAGTAAAATGGTTGTAAACATTTTTATTCGACTATTCCCGGTGTCTTAAATATGCAAAATATTCTTATCTCGTCGATCGTAAACTATCTGCCGGGTACTTCGCCTTCATAGAATCTATCTCTGCATTAGCCCAGGCAACGAGCTTCTCTTTTTGTTCAGTTGAAAGTTTTGCGTCGGTGTGGATCAGAAGGTAAGATGGCAAGGGCATCTCTCCGTCGTTTACATTCTCAATAATATCATTGAACCTGCGATACTGCCGACGGAGAGGGTAAGTCGCGAACTCCGAGAAATTCAGCCCTCTTTTCCCTCCTTGAATGTGACTATTCATGAACCAAGCTGCAGGTTGGATATTGATATACCAAGGATAGCGCGTGTTGTTACTGTGGCAATCGTAACACGAGTTCCTGAGTATATCCTGCACGTCGTTCGGTACTGCGACGGCTGCAGTAACTTCGTGTAGCGGATAAACCTCGCCAATGTTCCGTGCCTGGCGGATAAATTGAATAATGATAAATATAACAGCCAATACGAGAAGTATTCGCTTAAGATTTTTCATATAATTTTCCGTTTATTCGATGAAAGATAATTTATCAATCTCGCTTCTAGAAACATAGTGTTTATATCTATTCCCATCCCTCATTTGCTAATGCGATATGCAGCTCGTTCGGATGGTGCCTGTAATGATATTCAATCTTGCTAGAATCTTCATGGGCTTTGCTGTATGTCCATCCTTTTGCCATGAGGTTACGTTCATGCAATTCATGCAATAATACATACGGTCGTTCTAATTCTTCCAGATCATTATCAATCCATACTTCATTCTCCGGGACAAATTCATAAACATAATCATGTCCCCCTTCAGTAAAATCAATATCAAACACGCTCCGGACTAACCGCCCGTCCACAATCCATACGCTCACGCCCGATTCTATTTTTTTCCATAACCTGACATGCACCTTTTTCGGATCGGGCAAATTGCCTCCCTTGGTCAGCTTCTCTACATCGCCGGCTTTCTTACGTTCCGCCATCTCAACTTTATCTGCCTGTGCCAGTGCGTCGTTATACGGAACACCTTTCTCCATTAACCGGTGCTCAACGAGGAGGTGATCTATGAAAAACTGTTGCTCATCCTCTGAAGCTTCTTTATCGAGCCAGAATTCATCTTTTGGAATGCACTCAAACGCATAGCGTTGAGCGTAGTTGGTAAACTCTTCATCAAGATGAGTCCGCACATAGGTGCCATCCACGATCCAAATGGTGATTTTACCACGTTGACCTATTTTTTTAATATAAGGCGGTTTGAGTTTCACGGTTTACTCCATCATTAAAATAAAATATACTTACCCTTTATATATCGGATAATCAGTATATCCTTTTTCACCGGGCGAATAAAATGTCTTCATATCCAATTCTTCAGCCAACGGTAAATCATTCATCAACCGCTTTACAAGATCAGGATTGTTGATAAACGGTTTAGCAAATGCGATAAGATCAGCTAAGCCGCTCTTTAATTCCTCTTCTGCCCGTTCCTTATTATATCCACCGGCAAGAATGAGTGTATTGCGGAATTTTTCTCGTATAGCTTTCTTAATGCTGCTCGGCACTTCCGGTGCACCCATACTGCTGTGGTCCACCAGATGAATGTAAGCTATTCCTCTCTTGTTAAGTTCTCCGGCAAGATAAGTATACGTATCGTCGATTTCTGGATAGTGCTTCATATCGCTCGCAACTCCGTACGGCGACAGGCGAATACCGATCCTTTCTTTCCCTATTGCGGCGCATACTCCATCCACAACTTCCAGCACAAACCGACAACGGTTTTCGATACTCCCGCCGTAACTATCTGTCCGTTGGTTGCTGTACGGCGAAAGAAATTGTTCCAGCAAATAACCATTCGCACCGTGCAATTCCAAACCGTCAAATCCGGCAGCCGCAACATTAGTGGCGGCAGTTATAAATTCTTTTTTCGTCAGTTCAATTTCTTCCGTAGTCATCGCTTTTGCGGTGGGGAAATCCTGCATACCGCTTACATCGGTCCACATCTGTCCTGCCGGCTTCACTGCCGATGGCGCTAACACAACCGCACCCCGTGGTAAATTTAATGCATGGCTTATCCGACCCGTATGCATAATCTGTAAAAATATGCGCCCACCTTTGGCGTGCACCGCCTTAGTTATTTTCTTCCACCCTTCAACTTGTGCCGTGCTGAAGATTCCGGGAATGCGGCAATATCCTAAACCGTTCGGCGAGGGGGATGTTCCTTCCGTAATAATCAGCCCGGCATCCGACCGTTGCTCATAATAGGTTGCTATAAGTTCATTTGGGATATTGCCTATGGCTCTTGATCGTGTCATAGGAGCCATCACAATACGATTTTTCAATTCAATATTTCCCAATTTGTACGGGCTGAATAACTTATTCTGTTTCATATTGTTTCCTCTTTATTTTTTGAAAGATTAAATCTTGTATTCCTTTGCTGGGAGGAAGTTGTGCCGAAAGCACCACTTTGTGGTACTTCCGACCGCTGGGCACGTCGGAAGTTGTCACAAAGTGATCCCATCGGGAGAACTCCCTCCGAGCGTGTGTACGCTTAGAAATCAAAATCATCTTCGCCTATGAGATACTGCTTGCAGAATCCGTTTGATAGATTGCTCTTTATCTTTTATCAACTGATGCTGCCATATCCGAACAACACACCATCCGAGTGACCGAAGTTTTCGGAAGTTACGTTGATCGCGCTTTCTATTTGTAGAAATTTTTTTACGCCAGAAAGATGTTAGTTTGTGTTCCCAGACAGGGAAGCGCCAGCCATGCCAAAAATCACCGTCTACGAATATTGCAATTTTCTTATTTTGAAAAACGATATCTGGACTTCCTGGAAGATTCTTGATATGTCTTTTAAAATTTAGTTTTCGTTTTTGTAATTCCTTTTGAATAATCCTCTCTAGAGACCCATTTCTTAATTTTACACGCTTCATCGCGCGTGAGCGTTGATCGGGAGTGAGGTGGTCAGTCATTTACTAAAATGATACGTTTAGAGCTTATCCACCATCTTCTGAATTCGTGAAAGCTTTTCATTCTTTTGAAGGTAATCAGCATAACTCTCACGAGTTTGTCTAATGAGTTGATCATAGGTTATATAACGCGCATCAATTGCCGATAACATCTTACGGTTTTCGTCATCTTTTTCTGCTGGTTCTGGGCTACTTCCCAGAATACATATGGCTTCAATATTGTGTTTTTTTATTTCTGGATATACTTTATCAAGACACTTTTCAAGGGCAGATTTATATTTTCTAATCTGTGTAGACAGTTCTTCAGTCTTAACCTTACGATCATATTTTTTAAGTTCAATTATTATATGTTTCCCCGCTGCTGTTCTATAGCGTATATCAATCCTACCTTTTTTCTCATCTGGTGTAAGGCTAGCATTTAATTTTTTCCATTCCTTTGTAACCGATGCTTCCATATGTTGATCTGTAGAAGCGCGTTCCCAAGAAGGATCTAAAAGCCAGAGATGGTCGAAAATAAAATCACGGATAACTGTTTCGCGCGATTTGGGTACAATCTTTTCCAATTTTTGGAGCACAGCTACACGTGTGCGTGTGATTTGCCAATAATGAGCTGCCTCAAGTTCATCAAAGTCATGGAATAGATCTAACAACCGTTCCAACTCCTGATTTGTTTCAATTTTTTCAAGAGCCTGGAGATTTTCTTTAGCTGCTAACGTCTCAAATGCTAGTATTCCATGCTGATATAGAGTGCGCCTATATTCTATGTCTTGAATAGGAAACGAAGCGATTTTACCCAAAAGAGATTTTGCATATTTTCTGTGTTGTGGTCGTAATTCATTGTACCATTTCTCTATTACTGGATTTTTTAGAGCTTCATTCCCCTTATCCTCATTGCGCCATTCAGTCCATACATTCCCAATTTTATTCAATACCTTATCTTTAATATAAGTCTTAAGTAATTGAAATCGCTGGTCAGATTCTTTCACACTCTGACGACCACTGGTAGCAATGTCCTCATGTTCGTCCAGATCAAGAAATTCTGCTTTTACTTCTCCTATTATATATTTGCTAAAGACACGACCTTCCTTAAGATCAGGAAGAATGTTCTCATGAATAACTTTACCTCGAGCAAGAATCACTATTCCATTATTACCCTCCTCTACACTTTTGTGTTCAGCCATCGTACCAATCCAACCTGAAACAAAATGTGAGTCATCAATCTTACCTGAAATTTTATCATCTCGAAGCAACGTTCTACATTCCTTTGAGAATGATTCACTTCCTTCGCCAATACACCAAAGATATTCAAGTCGATCGAAATAATCTCGATCCTCAACTTTAATGGGCTTTTTATTAATACGAACGATAAATCCAGTACTCTTGCCGATTATGCTGAAGCGTCTTGCTAATCGCTTACGTAGATAAGGCTCGGTGACCTGAGATTTGTTTTTAAGTTCAGTTAATGTAACGAGTGTTCCATCCCTGATCTTGATTTTAGTTTCAGAAACGACCTCTGGTTTATAAGGTGCGCGTCCTTGCTTGATGCATTCCTCAATGTCACCCACACGCATTATAAAACCGTTGCGTTCTATTATACGATCTTGCTTGTCAAGTTTTACGCTATGCACTTCAATACTATTAGCGATTGAAAACAGGGCGAGTTTTCCAATTCCTTTCCGCCCCATCGGCAAACGACCTTTGGGAATCTTTGCAGTTCTATCTTCACGCTTACGGTACCCAACCTTCAGGAAACGATTATTTATTTCATCTTCTGCCATACCCCAACCGTCATCTTTAATTGTGATAATACCTTCAGATGAATCAATATCAATATCCACGAGTTTTGCGTTTGCATCCCACGCGTTGGCAACAACTTCTGAAAGCACTGCGGGAATATTACTATAAAGACCGATACCGAGATGATTTAGGGTAGCTAAATCAATTGTAAGTACATAGTTTTTCATTTCTGAACACTCAGCTTTTTAATGTGAAGTTTTATTGCTCGACCTACAATTTCTCCAAGTCTTACAGGAACTGCATTTCCAATCATTCTACCGATTTCCTTGAAAGACAATTCTTTTCTTGGTTCAACAAATCGATAATACTTAGGAAAGGATTGCAGAATTGCCCCTTCTCTTAAAGATATAGCTCTATCTTGTTCCGGGTGTCCAAATCTCCCATTACCGAAACCGTAAAATTGTGTCGTAATTGTCGGAGAAGGTTCGTCCCATTTCATCCTGCCGTATACACTGGGATATGTTTTCCCTTTTTCATCTTTATGACAATTCGCGATCAGGCTTTCGGGCCAATCCCGCCAAGTACCTCCAGGAATTGATGATTGTATTCTTTCGATATTGATTTCTTCAAGTCCGACACTTTTATGAAGTTTATCCTTCGGATGAGTCTCGCCAGCTTTTATTGGAGGCAAATCTCCAATCGCATCTTTTACGGTTTTGTAGTGCTTCTTCGAGTGTGTCGGAGGAATGATTTCAATAGGTCCCGATAACGAAGCGAACAAAACTAAACGTGTTCTGTGTTGCGGTATTCCATAATCAGGACAATAGACTTCGTTAACAGAAACGTTATATTTGTTCTTTGTAAGTAACATAATGAAATCTTCGTAGACATCGTGTCTCTTCAAATCAGGAACATTTTCCATACTCAATACATCGGGTTTCGATTCTTCGACCAATCTACCGAAGTGATAAAGTAAACCCCATTTTTCATCTTTTGAGTTGTCATTACCTTGTGTGTACTTCGAGAATGGTTGACAAGGTGCACATCCTACTAATACTTTCAAACAATTATCAGGATACATCGTTGTAAGTTCTTCACCGTAAAGATCAACGACGCTTTTCTGTTTGAATATTGCTGGGAAGTTATTATTTTCATAAGGATACTTGCACGCTTCATCAATATCATAGCCAGCGACTACTTCGATGCCTGCATCCAATAGACCTCTCGTTAGCCCCCCTGCACCGCAAAATATATCCGCGGCAACAATTCTAGCGTTTGCGATATTATTTCGTTTGTTCTTCATTCAATAACTTTATTATGGAATAGAAAATACACAAATTTCTTGTCAGGTTCAAACAACCAACCGTTGTAAAAGTCCCCTCTTCCATAGCCCTAACTTTGGTGAGAGGGGATTTAGGCCTGCCCGCCGCACCCCGCTTTGCGGGACTTTGGCAGGCGGGGGTGTGTCGCGTGAGCCATAATCCATTCTCTCACTACCTTCAATAACCAGCACACCGCCCAACATAGCCATATCGAATCCCGAAACCCCCGTCATGCTGACACGCTCTTGGTCAGCATCTATACTGAGATAGCATAGTTTAGATCCCGACCAGAAGCATGTCGGGATGACGAGACGGTTGAGGTTCGGGCTCCATCAAACCTAAACTAAAGCTAATCTTACCAGTGCCACGGTATCTCCCCGGATAAATCACGCATTTCCGGATTTAACGATTTGATTAACCGAATCTTCCATCCACGATGCCATTTCTTAAGTTGCTTCTCTCGCTGAATTGCATCGGTGACACGATCGAACTCTTCGTAGTAAACAAGTTCCTTCAGATTATATTTCTGAACGAACTTCGATCCGGTACCATCCAAGTGTTGTTGCAATCTCTGACCGAGATTGCTCGTTACGCCGATGTAAAACGTAGTACGCGTATAGTTCGAAAGAATGTAAACGTATCCCTTTTTCATTTTTTTATTGAGTTAATTTAAAACCCACACAATTCGTCCCACCTACCCAGCAATCCCCGTCTTGCTGACACGCTCTTAGTCAGCATTTGTACTATGCTGCTTCGTTCGGATCCCGACCAGAAGCATGTCGGGATGACGCACAGCGTCAGATTCCGACTAAGTGCACCCTTCACTACGTTCAGGACAAGTTTCGGGATGACGAGAGGCGCAAGGTGTGCTTATTTCGATTACCTCTCATCATCTCTCTTTCACAACGAAGGGTAAGCCCGTTATTTCAAATCTACCGCTTACAACTCCAGTCGTACTTGCATCCTGATGTCCGTTAAAGCCCGGCTGCTTACCTCCCACACTTATTTCAAATGTCCCGGGTTCGACAACGCGTTTGTTATTAACGTCTATCAAAGAAAGCTGTCGGGGTGTGAGTAAAAAGGTTATCGTTTTTTTCTCTCCCTGTTTTAAAAATATCCGACGGAATCCTTGAAGCGACCGTAGCGGGACAGGAACCGATGCATCTACATGCTTGATATATAATTGAACAACCTCCTCACCTGCACGCTTACCGGTGTTCCGAACATCTACTGAAACCGAGAGACTTTCACCAGCTTGCACACCCTTTGCAGAAAACCGTAAATTACTGTAATCGAATGTTGTATAACTTAATCCATACCCGAACGGATAGAGCGGCTCGCCCGTGAAATATCTATATGTCCGTTCTTTCATGCGGTAATCGTCGAACGGCGGAAGTTGATCGACCGATTTATAAAAAGTGATCGGTAAGCGACCCGCCGGATTGTAATCTCCGAACAAAACATCGGCAAGCGCTGAACCTGCAGCTTGCCCCGGATACCAGACCTCTACAATCGCCGGAATATGTTCAGCCGCCCAGTTGATTGCGAGCGCACTCCCATTCAGAAGCACGAGGACAATCGGTTTACCTGTGTTAGCAATATCTTTCAATAAATCTTCCTGTATCTTTGGCAATCCGATGTTTACCCGATCACCGCCGGCAAACCCGGGTACATCAACGTCCATTTCTTCACCTTCAAGCCGAGGTGAAAGTCCCAAACACATCACGACCGCATCGGCTTGCTTTGCTGCTTCAATAGCTTCTTCCTTCAATCGCGGATTCGGCTTCGACCATAACAACCGTACACTTGCATCCGCCCGCCGATCCCAAAACTCAATTTTAATTTTGTACGATTGGCCGGCAATCATCTCAACATCCTTCCACTGTGTTAGCACTATATGTCTATCACTAACTTCAACCAATAACGAATCATCTAAATAAAGTTTTGATCCGCCTAATACGCTCAATCCGACTGAATATCGTCCGGAAATTGGCGGAACGAGAGAGCCGGTCCATCGAACGCTGAAGCTGTCAGCCCTTAATCCCTTTACAGCAGGCTGATCCCACCAATTGAAGTCGACAGCAGAATCGATGCGAATAACGGCTGGGTTTTTTATAAAATCATTGTTGTTGAAGTACTCCGCAAATAGACCATTCTTTTTACTTGTTCCTCGCTGATTAATAAGAGCTGAAGACGGGATAACTTCAAATGACGGAACGTTCTCCGCAACGTTACAACCTCGGGAATAAAATATTTTCGTTTTCGATTTTACTTTATTCCTGATACCCTCAAGAGGCGTTACCGGTGCGGTCGGAATCCCGTTATAATTACCAAGTAAGACTTCGACGTCATTAGCATTGGGACCAATGATTGCTATAGATTTCAAATTCTTACTCAGAGGCAAGAGAGAATTTTCATTTTTCAGAAGTACGATAGATTTCCGTGCAGCTTCAAGCGCAATCTTACGATGTTCCTTACAATCATTAATACTGATTGGTATATTGGCAAACGGCACTCTATAGGGTGGGTCGAACATGCCTAATTTGAATCGGGCAGTGAATAATCGCTTGATCGAAAGATCTACAAGCGCTTCGCTCACAAGTCCCATCCTGATTGCAACTCCTAAGCTATCGTAAGAAACACCGCAATTCAGATCGGTACCGGCTTTCAACGCCACCGCTGCCGCTTCAGGTGCTGAAGTTACAACCTTGTGAGTCGTATAAAAATCTTTTATCGCCCAGCAATCCGAGACCACATATCCGTCGAATCCCCATTCATCGCGCAGGATTTTCTGCAGCAGCTCGCTGCTTCCACAACATGGTGCGCCCCGGAACCGATTATAGGCGCACATCACCGATTGTGCTTTGCCTTCCACAACTGCATCGCGGAAATGCGGCAGGTAAGTCTCGCGCAGTTCTCTCTCATCGATGACGGCATCAAAGACATGGCGATCCGGCTCAGGACCGCTGTGCACTGCAAAGTGCTTTGGCGTGGCAATTGTTTTATAATAATGAGGATCATCCCCCTGCATACCTTTTATAAATTCAACAGCAAGTTGTCCTGTGAGAAAGGGGTCTTCACCATATGTTTCCATCCCCCGACCCCACCTTGGATCACGGAAAATATTTATATTAGGTGACCAAAAAGTTAGACCTTCATAGATTCCTCTTCTACCATTCCGCACAGCATCGTGATGCTTGGCGCGCGCTTCATCGGCAATGACTGTTGCAACTCGGTGCAGCAGGTCGGTATCCCACATCGCTGCGAGACCAATTGCCTGTGGAAAAACGGTCGCACGCCCTGCTCGTGCTACACCGTGTAGCCCCTCATTCCACCAGTTATAAGCCGGTATTCCCAATCGCTCTATGGCAGGTGCATTGTACAGCATTTGCTCAACTTTTTCATTGAGCGTCATGCGTGACACTAAATCATTCACTCTATCTTCTATTGCTAACCCGGAATTTTGATAAGGTAACGAGACGTCGTTGGTTTTCTCCTGACTAAACGAAGTCAGAGTGAAAAGAAAAATAATAAGGAGGAGCGAAAGAAAACGGCGACTCCATCGGACTGACCGTTTGAGTTTCTCTATTTCTATTTTTTTCATTCCCTCTTAAATTCCTTCAGATTCTTTGGCACTTATGCAAATTTCTTTTCAGTTTCAACAATCACTACCCCGCCCTACACATCTTGCTGAGACGTATCTATCTCAAGCGGCTGCTCGAATTTATCCTGTGGTCTTTTCAACATCGGTGCAATAACCATCGAAAATAAAGGATAAATACTTTTTAGCATCGTGGCTCCTTTCTTGTATCCAAAATAAAGATATCCTGTTTAAGAATCAATCCTTTATATCTGACTCCCTCTCAGAAAACGAAAAAGCCACGGCGAATACTTCCACAGTGGTTTCCTCGATTAAAATTGAATTAATTAGTCCGTTTTCGTACTTTTAGTATGTTCCTGCTTAAGATAATATCACAACTCATATTTCTGAATATTATTAACACACTCGAACAGTATGACCTCTTCCAGATATTTACGAACATTTTTGAAACGAAGTACTATAGCCGGAATAATTGCAATATTATTATGGACAATTATCATTATGATTTTTGAAGAAAAGTTTATATTTTTCCCGTCGAAGTATCCTGAAGGAATTTACGATGATGCACACGTCATAGCCAATTTATCCGACTGCTGGATTAATACCCATGATGGTGTAAAGCTCCATGGCTGGTTCGTACGAACCGATAGTGCAATTGCCACAATCGTAATGTGTCACGGCAATGCAGGCAATATCTCCCATCGTCTTGAAATTATACGTCGGCTTCAAAATACCGGATTCAACATTTTGATATTTGATTACCGCGGATACGGTAAGAGCGAAGGATCTCCAACAGAGGATGGTGTGTACAAAGATGGGCTAGCCGCATTTGACTACGCAATGAATTTACCTGATGTGAATTCCAAACGGATAATTTTATGGGGAACGAGTTTAGGAGGTGCAGTCGCTGTGGATATAGCATTACAACGTCCGGCGCTCGGATTGATATTGGAATCTGCATTCTCTTCTGCCAAGGATGTGGCACGCTCAGCATATCCGTACTTACCAGTGCATTTTGTAATAAGGAGCCAGTTAAATTCGGTAGAAAAAATTCGCAAAATCCACACCCCGCTTTTACAGATTCATGGAAATAATGACAACATTATTCCGATTGAGCTTGGGGAAAAATTGTTTAAAGCAGCGAATGAACCTAAGGAGCTTTATATCATTGATGGATCCGGTCACAACGACACATTTATAATTGGCGGTATGCAATACTTAGAAAGAGTCAGAGCATTTATACTTCGTACTATCGGATCAAGCAGTGTAGAACCGAAATAGATTATATCAGAATATTGTCCTTCCATCCGAGCTTGACAAGTTCAATCTTCCTCATATCAGCCACACCAACTCTGTGCTTCTGCTCCGCCGCTGCGATATGCTTCGGCGATGGACGTATCGGCAAATCTTCTTTGAAATACTGCCGCCGCTTTGCCTCGATGATTTTTAATCCCACCGCATCGAGCGCGACCGGATCTGTCCCAACGAGCAATCCTTTGTACTGCCAGACAAATTCTTTATCGAAATGATGAGGTCCCAGACAATTAAATTGCGGCGTCAACATTAATAGAACATTCAACCGCGTTTTACCTTTCACGATCGGAAGTTTGTACAAACTCCCGAGATCAACACACGAATCTGGATGCAAATCCGACGGCTCGGGAGTGAACATAATATAATTCTTCAAACAGCCGCTCACACCAGCCCAATGATGTGCCCGCATCGCGCGTGTATTAATCAATGCCGTTGCTTTGAGGAAAATGGGATTTTGTAACACACCTTGGTCATCGATGCTTATATTTGCTTCCTGAACACCGGCAGCCCTGAGTCGTGATTTTAGTGTGTTCTCAACTTCCGCCGGCGTGGGTAAATACTTCCACGTGTTCGATTTTATTCCTACAATATCCGTCGGCTTGATTATCTGCTTCCATGCCGCTTCGGGAGTTTTCGCATCGAACAGTTTTACCATTGCTTCGTCAAGCATCTGCTCAAATATTTTTTGATCAACGTTTCCATCTTTATCAACGATGCTCTGGTGACGAATAAGTATGACCCTTGATTTTTTCTGTATGCCTTGCTGTGCGAATAATGGCACCCCTGCTGTTGCTATGAGCGCGGCAACGCCGGTCTTGCGAAGAAAATCCCTGCGGGTGATGATGTGTGTCATGGTAATCTCCTTTTGAATGTGTCGAGTGAAATCATCGCTTGTTCTTTTGTCGGTGCGTCGAATATAATCATGATATGGTTCTTCTCTTTTGCACATGCTGTCCACTTTTTGTTTTCGGTTTTAACGATACCTGCCCCCTTTCCGTCCGGCATATAATGCGTAAGAAAACTATCGTAAGCAGAATCGGTTTGTTCTTTGTTCGGATAACCGGTAAGCAGAAGGTAACTGCTATCTTTCTTTATTCTTACTAGTACACCTTCTGTGCTGTCATTAAGGTGAAGAATGTTCCCATCAGCGATGTAGAAATGGATATTGAGAATTTCATACCTGTAGAAATACCGTAAGCTCTTCTCAAGATATTTATTTATAGGTAAATGCTTGAGTATAGTCGGTCGTATTCCCTCCGTTGGAATTGCATGTGCGATTGCCTCTCCTAAATCGAAAACTGCTTTTGATGCCTCCGAATTTTCTTTTTCAATTCGGATGCAGACGAAATACTTATCCTTCCAGAAACAAAGCAATCCCATCTTGTACTCACCATTCTGACCGATAGTAACGCTGGTTCCACGACCTTGCATGTAAGTATAAATCCCGAACGCGTTTCGGCCTGATCCCATATCAAACAACTCGACCAGAATTTCTTCTTGATTCGGACAAGCGTATCGCTGAACAATGAGTTTTTGGAAATTGTAGGAACGATAGATTTCACCCGCACCATCCATATAATCGAAAATTTCTTCGCCGGAATAGAAGCGTGCTGAATCGGATGCTTTCCAACAATCGATTGATGGTGGAATAAATTTCTGCATAGCAGTTTGTTGCAACGTGTCTGATGAAGTCATAATAAAAGATAGAAATAAAAATAGCGTTGTCATATTTATAGAGATAAAGTTTTGGTGGATAAATTATATCATCTGACATTCTTCAATGGAATCCTAATCAACATGAATCCTATAATAGCAATGCAAACTAAACTCACCAAATACATAGGTTCTTCGAACATATGGAAAACCTTGATCTCGGCAAATGCGAGTCCCGCAAACAACAAACCAAGTAACGCCTCGCCGGCAATCAAACCGGAGGAAAGTAATACACCAATGTTGTTCATCTTCTCTTTTGTACCGGTATCTAATTTTCGTTTCTCGGCTATTTTATCTAGTAATCCTTTCATCAATCCGCCAATAAAGATTGCAAAGGATGTATCTATCGGCAGATACATACCAACGCTGATGAGCATGGGACTTTTGACCTGCATCATTATAAATGCAAAACCCATCAACATACCGACGATGATGAGAATGAATTCGGTTTTGGCTTCGACAATCCCGCGAGCGACAACAGCCATTAGGCTTGCCTGGGGTGCGGGTAATTTTTCTCCACCGAATCCTGCTCGTGTACCCAAAATATCGTTTTGTTGCTCGGGCGGTAATTGTTTTACTTCAGCGAGAGTGTATATTTTTCCTGTCAGTTCTGAATTCTGACCTTTATATTCGATTGAAGTAATTCCATTCTTATCGAGCTTATCAAATTCATTACTTACAACCTGCTTCACATCGCCGAGATGCAGCAATGATAGAATCAAAAACATTACAAGAGCAGCGGCACTCACTCCGAAAATATCGCCGACCTGCATTCTCCATGGTGTACAGCCGAGGATATGACCTGCTTTTAAATCTTGCATCATCTCCCCGGCCACAGAAACACTAGTGCATGTAAATGCTGCAACACCGAGAACTGCTGCAATAGCCGCGACGCCGGTCATCCCTAATCCAACCATGAGAAAAGCCACAACTATAAGCACCGAGACTGTAAGTCCGCTGGTTGGATTATTGCTCACACCGATAATGCCTACGAGGTATCCTGAAACCGCGGCAAATACAAAACCGAGGAACAACATCACCACTGCGGCAACTGCGGCAGGCAAGAAGCTCTGAGTAAAATAATTGAAAATAAAAAGCATGATGAGAGCAATAATTCCGATAACTAAAAGGGACCAACGGATGTTAATGTCTTTGTCGGTCCGTATAATACTTGCATCATCCGAACTTGACTTCCTGATATAGGAAAATGAACGTGTAATACCGGTGAAGAGACTATTACGCATTTTGTACAGTGTATAGAAAGCACCTACAAGCATTCCTCCGATGGCAATGTACCGGACATAATTTTTCCAGATAGATGTAAGTTCAGCCGTCCAGTTACTCACAGCACTCAAATCGTCGCGATGAATGAAGTAAGCGATGATCGGCGTAAGCAATCCCCACGCAAGCACACCACCGCTGAAGTTGATCGCTCCAAGTTTCGGACCGATGATATAGCCAACTCCGAAGTATGCAGGATTCATACCTGGTGCGCGAAGCATTAATACACCTTTGGATAACGACACTATCTTTTGCCATCCCGCCGCGATGAACTTAAACTCGACCAATGCACTGAAAAAAGCACCGACACCCATTCCGGTAAATAAGAAGCGCGAATTCTGAACACCACTCTGTCCCGATTTGTGGATTTCCGCTGCAGCGATCGATTCGGGGAAAGGAAGTTCAGCATCTTCAACCAAAACACGACGTAATATTGTAACGAACATTATACCAAGAATTCCCGCAAAGACCAGCATAATTGTGGAAAGAATATAATGCTCGATAGAGAAGAAAGGATTCCAAATTGAAGCGATAAAAAATGCCGGTAATGTAAAGATAGCGCCCGTGGCAACATTCCCTCCTATTGATCCAACTGTACGGGCAGCATTTTCTTCGAGCAAAGTTCCTTTCATTGTTTTGAGGACTGCCATGCCGATAACAGCAGTTGTGTAAGTTGCAGCGATTGTCATTCCAGCTTTCAATCCGAGGTAGGCGTTGGCAGCCCCCATCATCACTGCCATGAGGACACCGAGGAACACGGCTCTGAATGTGAACTCTGCCATTTTTGTTTCTGCAGCAACGAACGGAGCAAACTTTTTATCTTCAGTCATTAAATTGTTCTTTTAAGTTATATGGTTGATGCTGGATCTCTGTTGTTAGATTCTTTGGAAAATATGTGATAAACATTAAGGAATAATTTCTATATAATCAAATCTCTATTATAAATTGACTATATATTTCATCTCTCTTAGCTTTTCAGCCATTCTCTCTCGGTTATCGCCCTGAATTTCGATGTTCCCATCTTTCACTGTACCGCCCGCACCGCAATGCTGTTTTAAAATACGCGCGATGTCTTCCATTGTTTTAGGATTATGATGCAAACCGGAAATAATCGTTACACTTTTTCCTTTTATACCTTTCGTCTCCAAGAAAACATGAATTGCAATCCCTTTACAGTTATGTTTATGTCTGTGAGGAGAATTAGGAGTTAGTTGTTGCGGTGAATCCGGCAAGAGGTTTTTACTTTTAGATATGTTTGTCAAACTCCAACTTATCTATAGTTCAATAGAAATCAATTCAATGTTTCTACCTATCATAATAAGGAAGTAAATGATAGTTTTCAATGAAAATAAGTCTGAAATCTTTTTTAATCTTTAGAATTTTTTAGAAACGTTTGCCACTTCTCTCGCCAGCGTTTTTTATGCTTCTTCTCTTTCTTCTCCAACTGGAGATATGTTTTGTTTTTCTTTGTCGATTCAGGAGAATGCTGGTTGATCCTCGGCAGCTCAGATTCATTTACCTTCTTCAGCGTGATGCTGCCGCTGTACTTGAAAAGAATTTGTTTGAAAAACTTTTGTTCTTCGGGAGTTGCAACGAGTGAAATCGCTTCACCTTTTTTACCAGCTCGTGCAGTTCGACCAACACGATGAGTATACGAATCGACATCCTTCGGTATTTCGTAATTATAAACATGAGTGATATCCTCTATGTGAAGTCCCCGCGCAGCAACATCCGTTGCGATCAAAACATTGAATTTTTTATTCCGGAACTCGGCAGACGTTCTTTCCCTTTGCGCTTGCGACATATCTCCGTGGAGACATTTTGCACGAACACCGAACACGGAGAGTTTCTTTGCAAGTTTCGCTGTCACATGTTTGCGGTTGCAAAACACCAGAGCAAGGTCTCTCTCATGTGTCAAAAGGGAAATCAGGAGTGCCATCTTTTTTTCGGGTGTTGTTTGATAATACGTTTGATGCAGGAATTCAGCTTTTACGGCTGATGCTAATGCGACATTCTTAGGATCCTGAAGGTACTTCCGGCTCAACTGAGTGACCTCCTTCGAAACGGTTGCGCTGAATAATAACGTTTGCCGCTTCTGCGGTATTTTCTTTAAGATGCGATCAATATCGCGGATGAATCCCATATCTAACATGCGGTCTGCTTCATCAAGCACAAGATAGCGGATAGTATTCAAGTATACTTCCCCTCGATCGAGAAGATCAAGAAGCCGTCCAGGTGTTGCTACGATGATATTCGCATTCTTTAATTTCTTAATCTGATTATAAATCGAAACTCCACCATACACCGAATTTATCCCAAGATGTTTCCCGTGCGTAAATTTCATGAACTCATTGGTAATTTGGATGCATAACTCACGTGTCGGCACAAGAACAAGCGCCACCAGTCCGTCGCGCCGGTTTGTCTGTTCTATGATAGGAATTGCAAAGCTCAATGTCTTGCCCGAACCGGTTTCGGATTGGGCTATAACATCACGTCCTGCAACAATCGCAGGTATAATTTCATTTTGGATAGGTGTCGCAATTGTAATGCCATGCTTCTCCAGTAACTCAATCATCGTTTTGCTAATTTTCAATAATTCGGATCTCATATCATTTCTCTTTTCTTAAACCGTTTTTTATATATAGTAAATTGATTTAATTTATTTTACAGAATTGCCATTGCATCTCCATTCGATGCGAATCTTGAATAATCTTTCGATCAGACACTGAGGTTGCATCTTGATATGTTTCTTCTGAATAAATATTTTCTTCAACTCCATCTTCTGTCTTCCATCTTCCATCTCCCTTGACCCTCACCATGCTACGCTCCTCTCAACATCTCTCTTATCTTCGTCACCACCATGTCGATTGCAACCTTATTTTCACCACCTTCAGGAATAATAATATCTGCCCACCGTTTGCTAGGCTCAACAAACTCAAGGTGCATCGGTTTCACAGTTGATACATATTGGTGCATTACAGATTCAATTGTTCGTTTTCGTTCAAGTAAATCGCGTTTTAACCTGCGAAGGAGGCGCTCATCAGCGTCAGTATCCACGAATATTTTGATGTCCATCAGTTCACGGAGTGCCTTCTCCACAAAAATCAGAATACCTTCTACGATGATAATATTCTTCGGCTCGATAAGCTTTGAATTCGATCCTCTACGATAAGTTGTATAATCATAGAGCGGCTGGTGTATTGGTTGTCTGACTTTTAATCGGGATAGATGCTCGATTAGCAACAATGTTTCGAGCGCGTCAGGATGATCGAAATTGATTTTATCGGGTGTTAAACCATTGAATGCAGAGATATCTTTATAATAGTAATCGTGCCTCAATACAACAACCTTTTCCTGATCGAGATGATCTAAAATTTTTAACGTTACCGTTGTTTTACCGGATCCTGTTCCGCCCGCTATACCAATGACAAGTGGATTTTTCATTCTGCATTTAATATAAAGGAATCTCTTCGGATTAGCAAAAAGAAATTGTTTCCAACAGTCCGATTTATTACATTGAAGCTCGATTAAACCAAAATTGCTCTGCTGTGATTACTACAATCTTAATCATTACTACAATTTTATACATTGCCGAGTTGATTTATCTCCGTATCGGGCTTGAAAAATCAGACCTTTTAACATTTGTTAAAGGTTATGAACCAAGTGTATCAGTTATTGTCGCCGCACGTAATGAGGAACAATATATCGGCGCTTGTCTTGCCTCACTTATTCAGATTGATTATCCACGAGAAAATATTGAATTGATAATTGTGGATGATGGTTCAACAGACAATACGCCTGCAATCATCGAATCATTTAGCAAGCTGAATCCTATTATCAAGATGATCACCACAAAACCCGGGTATGATAACCTGCGTGGAAAAACAAATGCAGTTGCCCAAGGAATTAACGCTTCATCTGGTGAAATCCTAATGTTTACCGACGCAGATTGTACGGTTCCACCAAGTTGGGTACGAAAAACAGTGAGATATTTCGATGAACAAACAGGTATTGTCGGTGGATATACATTGCTTAAAGCACATCGAACATTTGAAGGTATACAAGCTTTGGATTGGATTTTCCTTTCTGGTCTTGCCTCCGCAACAGCTGGATGGAACATACCACTCACTGTCATAGGTAATAATCTTTCTGTACGGCGTTCGGCATACATGCAGACGGGTGGATTTGAAAAAATTCCATTCAGTGTTACTGAGGATTATGCACTTGTGCAAGCTGTTCTTCAAAAAACCAAATTTCATGTAAGGTTTCCAATGAATGTTGGAACTTTAGTCCGAAGTACAGCATGTTGGAATTGGAATTCTCTCTATCATCAGAAACAGCGCTGGGGTGTAGGTGGGCTTGATATGATATTTCGAGGATTCGTTATAATGGTTATTGGCTGGATTGCAAAGCTGATTTTGATACTCTCAGTATTGTTTTCACCTTCCCTTATTTGGTTGGTAGTATTCTTATTGATGATCGCTGGCGAATTTATTTTTCTCTTCAAACCTCTTAAACGATTTGAATCAACTACATACTTAAAATATTTCCTTCCCTTTTTTATTTATTTTTTGGTCTATGTTTTGATCATACCCTTTGTTGCCTTTTTCAGTAAACAAGTGGTTTGGAAAGAAAGATATCTTTAAGGATAATAAAAGAAGAAAAAAATGCCCTTTAAACGGAGGGCATTTTTATTGATATTTATTTAGACTATACTCTCGTTCGAGCGCTTTGGATGTTAAGACGTTTAAGTTTATAACGCAGAGTTTGCTCTGTCATACCAAGAAATGTAGAAGCTTTCGATTGATTGAATCCAAATTTTTGTAACGCCCGCTCGATAATTCCTTTTTCAATCGTATCCAACGATTTATCAAGAATAAAGTCTTGACCTGTCGCGATGTTGTTGATCATTTTAACAACTTCTGTTTTCTCATCAACAAGTTCGGGCGGTAGCATAAAGCGACCACTGTTCGAGAAGAGAACAGACTTATCAACAACAGCTTTCAGTTCTCGAATATTCTCTCTCCAGTTTTGACGAACAAGCACATCGATTGCATTAATATCAATAACTAATTCACCTACTCCAATCTCGCGACACAGTTCATTGGCAAAATATTTGACGAGAAGAGGTATATCCTCCGGTCGCTCACGTAGTGGTGGAAGAACAATACGTTCAAAATCACCTAATTTTGTGTAAAATTCTTCCATGAGCTTTCTTTTTTCGACCAAATTTTTTAAATCTTCCTTCACCGTTACTATGAGCTGGATATCAATCGGTTCTGCTCTTCCACTTCCCAATCGTCGCGCAGTTCGCTCATTCATGAAGGCAAGTATCTTCATTTGATTTCGAAAACTTGCTTCTTCAATCTCCTCTATGAGTACAGTACCGCCATTTGCTATCTCGAATAAGCCGCGTTTCGTTGAATAAGGCAATCCCTCACCGCCCTTATCATATCCAAATAATACTGCCTCTAATTCTTTATCATCCAGCACGGAAAGATTGATAGACATAAATGGTTTATGCTCGCCAGTTTGTTGACCCAAGGAATAAATATTCTTAGCAACTGCACCTTTCCCTATCCCGGCTTCACCGATTATAACAATATCACGCCGAGTCTTCGCCAACGTTTTTATCTGTTTTATTAATTGTTCCACAGCCCGACTTTTCCCGATGATGGGGTACTCCATCGTACCGGATTTTTGCTCGTCTGCTTGTTTCACTTTTTTATCTTTTTCCATAAATTCCTCTCGAAGGAAAAAATATTATTCTGATTGATATATAATTTATTATTTTCCAGTTGATTTTTGAAATAACCTACCATTAAAAACTTTATAGTTAAAGAATTGTGATAAGACCAGATTATCTACCCAATCTCTCCATCTACTTATCTGGTGCGGATTGGCTGCCAACTCTGTCTCATAAAATTCTCCTTGAACAGATGTAATAAACCGCAATCTGAGACTAAAGAATAAAATCATCATCAATTCCGCGAAGACAGTGATATATTGACCAATGGTAAACAACTCTGTAAACGATCCATACTCTACACTTTTAATAAATCCCCAATTATGTAAGATATCCATCGATTGCAGCAATAATATTAAGAACATTATTTTATCTACATATGCACCTTGCGGAGGATCCTTTTTATATTGATACCCAAAGAATAATAATATAAAGCCAACAAGTAGTACATCCATATATATGCAATTTATATATATTGGCTTCCATAATAGAACCCTATAATTATCACCCTCGAGGTACTGAAAGAGCCATTCTATTCGTTTTAAATTTTCTTCCGGATAAAGATCACCGACAGCATTACCATTTTTCCAAGATTGTAATGTTACTCTGTTGGCTAACTCAACAGGATTCGATATTTCTTTGTTAGAGGATACGTACGCATCTATAGTTTTAAACTGTTTGATATCCTCCGTAGAATAAAGATAGAGTGGATTCTTTAATATCGGATAGTAAATAATTCCAAAAAAACTTAAGACAATTATGATGCTGACAATATATTTCTGATAGATTTTATAATCACGTAAAAGAAGATCGATTACAAGATAGATAACCGCAATAGATAAAATAAAAATATATGCTATCGAAAGATATTGAGAAAAAAGATGCCGTGCAAACTTATCTTCCGTTAGAATTGATTTCCCGACAAAGTTATGAATGAAAGAAATGAATGAGAGAGAAAAATAAATTGTAAAATTTAAAAAAACATATTTATTTTTTTTATTTGGTTCCTTAAAAAAAATAAAAACTGATATTATGAACAGTAAAGTTTGAATTGATTGATTTATATAACCTGAAATAGGAATGGGTGTACTTGGAAATATTTTGATACTCAAGAGATACAATGATATAATGATTGCCCAAGAAAGCACAATCTTCACTGACAACTTCATTTTTTTATCTACTAAAATTCGTTGATAATTTAAACTTTAGAAATATATGCATTTTTCAATAGTTTGTCAAGGATATTCGCAAATTTTATTTTATAAACATAAAAAGGTGACGCCGCTCACACATATATTTTCGTAAAAAATTTTAGCGTTTTTTCACTAATTTTCTTGTCCTTTTAACAAGTATTGACTATTTTTTAATAGTCACTTAAGAACCAATCTAAATATTGAATATATAATCATCTATCAATTTTCAAAATTTAAGGAGTTTTTTATGTTAAAACGATTTAGATCAATAATAATTACTATCTTGTTAGTAATTGCGGCTGATTTAGCAATATCATATGCTTCAAATGTCCCAATACTTCCAGATTCGCCCAGGCCAAAGAGTAATGTCCCTATACTTCCGGATTCACCGAGACCGAAGAGTAACGTCCCTATACTGCCAGACTCACCAAGGCCTTAAGTAATATATTAAATTTTTAGGGGCTCTAAATTTAACGGCACGAAATTATAGCCCCATCATGCTGGGGAGACACACTATCAGAGGATTCTATAATTAAGAGAAGTAGAATCTTCTAAATCCTTGAATCTTAAGTACAACCGACCTAAAACAGAAAATCGGTTCATTTATATCGATATGATAAAAGAACCCTTACCAGATGAGCATTTTATTATTATTTTTTAAAAACCAACACTTGACTCGTAGCAGGCTAATTTTAGACGACATTTTCAATTCTAGCGATTATGTATAATATAAAATGTGAAAATGTTCTGAGGAATCCAAGATATCAATAAAATTTTCTCTATGATTACTCGAATAATACAAAGATTGGATTACTTTCGGATACCCCGAGTTTCCTTGCATTTAGTTAGTACCGTTTGTACATTTGTAATGATAAAATTGATGTTTTGAAGAAGTTTTAAGTAAAGCCATTGACGTAAAAATGAAACCAATTCTCGGGTTAACTATAGGAGATTGTAACGGTATCGGACCGGAGATTATTTTAAAGAGTTTTCATTCGCCTGTGGTAGGGAAACTTTGCGTTCCCATAGTAATTGGCTCGATTGACGTCTTTGAATACTACTCAAAGCGAATGGGATTGAAAGTACTTTTCAAAGAGGTCGAGTCAATCCCCAATAAATATTCGATTGACTATATTCCTGTTTTTCATTTGCGTAAATTTCAAAATCTGATTCCTCACCCTGGTATAATTTCAAGTGATGCTGGTGATTATGCTAAAGAGGCAATAGAAATTGGTGCTGAACTATGTCGACAGCAAGTGATTGACGGAATGGTAACAGCCCCAGTTTCAAAAAGCGCACTGCATAAAGCAGGTTACCGTTTCCCCGGTCAAACAGAAATATTAGCAAAATATTTTAGTATAAATAATGTGGTAATGATTCTGGCAGCTAATAACTTGCGCGTTGGATTGGCAACAGTTCATTTACCGATAAGAAAAGTACCAAGATATTTGTCAAAAAAACTGATTGCGGAAAAGTTAAATGTTATCAACCAATCAATGATAAAAGATTTTATAATTAGAAAACCGAAAATTGCAGTACTCGGATTTAATCCACATGCAGGAGAGAATGGAATTTTAGGACATGAGGAAAGAACTATAATCATCCCAGCAATTCGCTCTGCTATCAGAAGAGGAATTCATGCTGAAGGTCCGTTTCCTGCTGATGGTTTTTGGGGAACACACTCTTACACAAAATATGATGCAGTGCTAGCAATGTACCACGATCAAGGTTTGATTCCACTGAAAATGTTGGGATTCGATATTGGGGTCAATTACACTGCTGGTCTGCCGATAGTGCGAACCTCCCCTGATCATGGAACTGCTTTTGAAATTGCGGGAAAAGGTATTGCTAATCCATCGAGTATGATTGAAGCGATAAAATTAGCAGTCAAGATTATCAACAATCGAAAAATAAAAACAAGATGATTCTATTAGAGAATGTTTCAGTTTCTTTTGATGATCAACCAATACTTCTTGATGTAAATTTACACGTTAAGCCAGGTGAATTTATTTCACTCATTGGAGAATCAGGTGTTGGAAAGACAACACTGCTACGATTGATTTACTTCGATGTTTTTCCTAATAATGGAAAAGTTTTTGTAGCTGGCTATTCATCAGAGAAAATAAAAAAACGCGAAATCCCAAATCTACGGAGGAAGGTTGGGGTGGTTTTTCAAGATTTTAAGCTTCTCGAAGACCGTAATGTTTTTGATAATGTTGCTTTTGCGTTACAGGTAACGGGTGTGAAGAGAAACGAAATCGGCAAACGTGTTTTACGTGTCCTTGCAGATCTTGGCTTAAGTCATAAACGCGATAACATGTCCGAAGAACTCTCTGGTGGTGAACAGCAGCGCGTTGTGTTTGCACGAGCATTGGTAAATGAACCAATCGTTCTACTTGCTGATGAACCGACTGGTAATCTCGATCCTATGACAGCGATGGACTTATTACAGTTAATGAAAATGATTAATTCGCGTGGGACAGCAGTTGTTTTAGCAACTCACAATTACGAATTAGTTAGAAAGACGGCTGGACGGATTATTCAAATTAAGGATGGGAGAATTTCCGAGATTGAAAGTATCTAACCTTGGGAAGGTATCAAACATTAGCAAAGTTCAAAACAATTACTTTACTGCCTCTACTCTTTTAATCTCAGGCGCACATTGAAGAACAGCACGCTCGATCCCTGCGCGTAGCGTCATCTGTGACATTGGACAGCCACCGCACATTCCTTGCAATCTCACTTCTGCAATACCATCATCGGTAATCCGCACTAACTCAACATCGCCGCCATCCGCTTTAAGATACGGACGGCACATTGCAAGTGCCATTTCAACTTTTTCCTGAACTGTTAACTGTTTCTGTTCTTCCATTTTTTATTCCCTAAATATTGATTTCGACTTTCTGATTTGCTTTTCCTGAGTGTTGATGAATACTCAGTTGAGCAGCCATATTACGTGTTAGTTTACGGATAAATTTTGATTGCTCTGAATCCGGTTCCAAGACAACAACCGGTTTTCCGATATCACTGCCGATTCGAATCGGAGTGTAAATTGGTATCTCACCCAAGAACGGTACACCGAGTTCAGTCGCTGCTTTTTCCCCGCCGCCAGAATGAAATATGTCTTCACGTTGGCCACAGTGACTACAGATGTAGTAACTCATATTCTCAATAATTCCAAGCACTGGTACATTCACCTTCTCAAACATTGCATACGCTTTCTTGGCATCAGCAATTGAAATATCTTGTGGAGTTGTCACAACTACTGCGCCGGATAGCGGTATAGTTTGAACAAGCGTCAAATGAATATCTCCTGTACCCGGTGGTAAATCGAAAACAAGATAATCCAATTCACCCCAATGTACATCCGACATAAACTGCTTCACGGCACCGCTTACCATCGGTCCACGCCAGATAACTGCTTGCTTAGGATCGACAAGAAATCCAATTGACATCACTTTGACGCCATGCGCTTCAAGTGGCTCCAATTTCTGATCTCTAAGATTCGGTCGTTCATTAATTCCCATCATCAATGGAATACTTGGTCCATAAATATCAGCATCGAGCAATCCAACCTTCGCTCCATCGAGAGCAAGTGAAACGGCAAGGTTTACAGCGACAGTAGATTTACCAACTCCTCCTTTACCGCTTGCTACGGCGATTGTATTTTTGACTCCGGGTAATAAATCAACTGGTCGGTGAATGTTATTCATTCTTACACTTGATGTCATCTCGATTGTAATTTTTCCAACTCCATCAATTTGGTTTCGGACTGCTGTCTCAGCTAATTTTTTGAATTCGTCACGTACCGGACATGCTGGTGTCGTCAATTCAATTTTAAAACTGACATCTTGACCTGTAATTTGAATACCCCTTACGAAATTTAAGGATACAATGTCTCGATTCAAGTCGGGATCCCGAACGATTTTTAATGCTTCTAAAATATTTGATTCAGTTAAAGTTTTTTTCATCTGTCCTCAACTATTTACATTCCGTACAGCGCAATTATTTCATCTCGCTGCTTTCCAAGTATATTATACTTTGCACCAACTTTGGTGAAAGCTGCTACTGCTTTATCAATATGCTCGATCTCATGGTCGGCAGAGATTTGTGTACGAATACGTGCTTGTCCTTGAGCAACCACAGGGAAGAAGAAACCGATAACGTAAATTCCTTCCGCATACATATCGCGAGCCACATCCTGTGCAAGTTTTGCGTTGTATAGCATAACCGGAACAATTGGTGTCTCACCTTCTTTGATATCCAGACCAGCTTTGGTCATCTTCTCACGGAAGTACTTTGTATTTCTCTCAAGTTTATCCCGTCGCTCTGTTGTTTTTGAGATTAAGTCGATAACTTTTATTGAAGCAGCTACAACAACTGGTGGAACAGTGTTTGAGAAAAGATATGGACGAGCGCGTTGTCGGCA
>CAYGZC010000210.1:0-32191 GCA_964354225.1 uncultured Chlorobiaceae bacterium
GTTACCCGTTGCTTATCTTATTCCTCCACAGTGGCAGGAAGTGATAAAGCGGCTCAAACTTCACGGGGTAAGAATCGGGCGGTTGAAAAAACCGACAGAACTTGAAGTTGAAATGTACAGATTCTCAAACTCAAAGTGGCAACAAAATCCATACGAGGGAAGACACTCGGCAACGTTCAGTGTTGACAAAATAAATGAGAAACATACGTTTCCTGCTGGAACTGCGATTATTCGATTAAACCAAAGAGCCGCGCGTGTAGCTATCCATGCACTTGAACCAGAGGCACCCGATGCGTTTGTGGTGTGGGGATTTTTCGATGCGATCTTTGAACAGAAAGAATATACTGAAGATTACGTCATGGAACAGATGGCAAGAGAAATGCTTGTACATGATTCCACACTCAAACAAGAATTTGAATCAAAGCTCAAAGCAGATACAACATTTGCAAAGAACCCATTTGCACGACTAAATTTCTTCTATCAACATTCACCTTACTGGGATAAGCAGGTGAATTTATATCCAGTTGCACGGCTGATTAAAGATGTTAGGCTTGATACTGTAAGGGAAGATTAAGTTGGAAATATAAGATTAGAATTGGTTGTAGAAAAATTCACTTGCAACCTTCCATAAAGACTCCGATATTTTTTTACAGAACCTTCAAATTGATTATGATTTTATTTAATCGGATATTATATCAAGGATTATATTTATGAGAGTGATAAAAATATTTGTTTTAGGTTTAGTCCTACCGATCTTTTGTTTCACTCAAGCGATCCAATGGAATAGCCTCAATGGATTGCCGGGGATTTATTTCATGCGTGAAGCAGCCGATGGTAAATTATTTGCGGTTAGTGAGGTTAGCATCTATTATTCTACAGACGACGGACGCTCGTGGGCGCCGAGCAACATTCCCAGGGCTTGGATGATGGAATTTGTAGCCAGTGGTAAAACATGTGTTGTTTACAGATTTTTAGAAAACATTCCTAATTATCAACAAGTATATATGTCGACCGATAATGGATTGAATTGGACCCGAATATTGAGTGCAAAAGGGATACATGGAAATTTTATGGTTTCAGATTCCGGAATTGTATTTGGAATTAATTATAGCACTTGTCGTATTGTCCGATATAACGGGATAAAATGGGATACTATAGGTACAAATATTCCTATCGTTGCTGGGGAACGAGACATTGGAGGAGCAATAGTTGATCATGCGAATAATTTTTTCGTTCTAGGCGGTGGGTATGTGGGATATGTCTTTGTTTCTACCGATTATGGTAGAACCTGGCATACAACTTTTAAACGGCAATGGGTTAGGGCAATCTGCGTATCTTCCCAAAATAATGTCATTATTGGAGTAAGCAGGACAGCGGTTTATAATATTGATGGCGGTGTATATATATCATCAGATCAGGGTAATAACTGGGTTGATCTTGGTCTTAAAGATAAATTAATTCGTTCGGTAACAATAGATAATTCTGATAATATTTATGCCGCCACAACAATCGGCGTTTTTCGTCTCCGAGCGATGACAGGTGAGTGGGAGTATGTCGGTCCTGCTGAGAGTGAATTTGTAAGTACGTTTGCGGCAAAATCAGGTACAGTTTTTACAACGAGTTATGATTATAATTATATCAATCCAGAGTCTCCAGATGGAGTGTTGTATCGCTCGACCGATAAAGGTACATTTTGGTCGCCATCAGGTCCGGTGGCTAATGAAATCTTTTCACTTATTTCTACGTCACCCGGTTGTATTCTTGCCGGTACTTTAGGTGATGGGATTCTTAAAACTTCTAATTGGGGTACCTCGTGGGCGCAATCGGCGCCCGGTTCAATCTCCGATTATGTCTACTCGTTTGCTAAAGGTAACTCCGTCGTTTATGCCGGCACAGATGACGGTCTTTATTTTTCTACAGACAATGGTGACAGTTGGGTAAATAATACATCACAATCATTTAGTGGTTCTGCATATTCGGTTGTTGTACTAAGTGATGGAACGATTATCACGGGAACAAATTTCGGGATATATACCTCGAGTGATGCAGGAAGAAATTGGAATCAAGCCGGGCTTTCAAATTCAAAAGTTCTCTTTCTTGCGAACACTCCGGCAGATGTTGTATATGCTGCCACTGACGACGATGGAGTATTCTCTTCATCTGATAAGGGAATTAGCTGGTACAGTTGTAGATTATCACGAGATGATATTCAAACAATCGTTGTGAATAATGCCGGTCATATCTGTGTCGGAGTATATGGGGGTATCTTCCGATCAACAGATAATGGGTTTAGCTGGATTCAATCTACTTTTACGAATACATATGTCTATGCGATTGCAATGAATGGAGATCAAGATATATTTGCTGGAACGTACAACGGTATGTTCAGATCTCAAAATGGAGGTCAAAATTGGACCTATATAGGATTTCCCGAAAAAACAATTTTGGGTTTAACGTTTGATGACAATCGCAATCTTATAGCCGGGCTATACGAGGGTGGTGTTTACATGAGCGCACTGCCGCTCACTTCCGTTGAGATTACACCTTTAGAATTGCCTGTTAACACGGAGCTATTTCAAAACTATCCGAATCCATTTAATCCAGCCACCATTATTCGTTATGCATTACCCATGAACAGTCACGTGATACTGAAAGTGTATGATGTTCAAGGAAAAGAAGTTGCCACTCTTGTAGATAATATGCAAGATGCCGGATATAAATCAGTAGAGTGGAACATCTCTCACAGCGGAATCTCAAGCGGTGTATATTTCTATAAGCTTATCACGCCAAAATTTACACAGGTTAGAAAGTTGTTGTTGGTGCGATAAGATTTGAATTGCAGCGTGATTCCTTGATTCTTATACTCATTTTTACTATTTTCTGATACCTAATTATTTCCACCCGTTAATAGTGAAATGGAATTAAACCAGCAACCAGTTGCAGAAAAAGCACACCTCGAAGAACTGAATGAGTTGATGCACCGCAGAAGGCAGGAACTTGATGAACTCATCAAGCAAGGCATCAATCCATATCCATATCTTTTCAATCAGACTGATTTTTCGAAAGATATAATAGATAATTTTAAGGATGATAGTGCCCCGCGTAATGTATCCATTGCCGGGAGAATCATGTCGATCCGAAGGATGGGTAAAGCCTCATTCTGCCATGTACAGGATTCTCGGGGTAAAATTCAAGTGTATTTGAAGAAGGATGATTTAGGTGAAATCTATGATGCGTTCAAATTGCTGGACATCGGTGATATCATCGGAGTTGATGGTTACGTCTTCCGAACGAAAATGGGCGAGATATCCGTCCATGCACGACGTCTTGAAGTTCTAGCAAAATCTTTAAGACCTCTTCCTGTTGTAAAAGAGAAAGTTGATGAAAAAGGGAATAAAATCGTCTATGATCCTTTTTCAGATAAAGAGCTTCGCTATCGCCAGCGATATGTCGATTTGATTGTGAACAATCAGGTGAGTGAAGTATTTATCAAGAGAGCAAAGATTCAGCATTCTATCAGAAAATATTTTGATGAGCGTGGATATATTGAAGTCGAGACGCCGATTCTCCAGCCGATTTATGGTGGTGCATTTGCTCGTCCGTTTATCACACACCATAATGCGCTTGATATCGATCTCTATCTTCGGATAGCTGACGAGCTTTATCTCAAGCGTTTAATCGTGGGTGGTTTCGACGGTGTGTACGAGTTTGCAAAGGATTTTCGCAATGAGGGTATGGATCGCTCTCACAATCCGGAATTCACCATGCTCGAGCTTTATGTAGCGTACAAAGATTATCTTTGGATGATGGATTTAGTTGAAGATCTTGTTGCCAAAGTTGCGAAGGAAGTAAATCAATCAACAAAGTGGAAAGTTGGCAGTCATGAAATTGATTTCACACCTCCTTGGAAAAGAGTCCCTATGTTCGATGCGATCAAAGAATACACAGGAAGAGAACTTCAGGGAAAATCTGGACAAGAATTATTGAAGATTGCAAAGGAACTAAATATTGAAATCAAATCCGGCTCGGATAGTGGTGCGATAATTGATGAAATATTCAGTGAATTAGTTGAGCCGGAACTTATTCAGCCAACTTTTATCACCGATTATCCTCTTGAGATGTCGCCGCTGGCAAAAAGACACCGAAGTAAAGCGGGACTTGTTGAACGATTTGAAGTTATAGTGAATGGATACGAGCTGTGCAATGCATTCAGTGAATTAAATGATCCACTCGATCAGCGACAACGTTTTGAAGAACAGATGAAGCTGCGTGCGCAGGGAAATGAGGAAGCACAGGTTCTCGATGAAGATTATCTGCGTGCCCTCGAATATGGTATGCCACCTACTGCGGGACTGGGGATTGGCATTGATCGTTTGACAATGTTATTTACTAATCAGGATTCGATACGCGATGTGATCTTTTTTCCTCAAATGAAACCCGAACATTGAAAATGCGAAGCTCGTTATTATTTTTCCTAATCATCAGCATTGCTGCCACCTCTTTGACGTATTCCAGTACCGATGGTATTCTTGAAGGGCGAGTGCTCAATAAAGAGACGAAGGAGCCACTCGTTGGCGTCACAATCGCTATTCTTGGAACAACTCAAGGGACTGCTACCGATGTTGATGGTAATTTTCATATCAATAATTTGGAAGCGGGTACGTACGATATAAGAATTTCTAATGTAGGGTTTCAACCTCAGGTTTATAAGGCGGTTGTTGTAAGAGTTGGGTTGCGTACAAGAATTTCGATTGAGCTATTACCTTCTGCGGTTGAGCTTGCAGAGGTTGAAGTGACGGCGGAGAGGCCTTTAATTGAAAAAGATGTTACAAGCACAAATTTTTCGATTGGGTCTTCCCAATTGGAAAAATTACCAGTTCGCAGTGTGCAAGATATTATCACGCTCTTTCCGAGCGTCACAGCCGAAGGAAACGTGCGCGGTGGAAAAACAACTGAAGTTGTTTATTTAGTCGATGGACTACCGCTTCAGGATGTCATCGGAGGTGGGGTTGGGAGCTCATTACCCAAAAGTTCTATTACGGAATTCTCTATTCAATCAGGCGGGTTCGATGCTGAATATGGAAATGCTCTTTCCGGGGTTGTTAATATTATTACGAGAAGGGGTGGTAATAAACACTCTTCAGTTTTGAGGGTTGAGAAAGATAATTGGCTTGCTGGTGATTGGAACTCACAACACAATAAGTCAACAGAAATGGAATTAACCCTCTCCGGACCGTTCGTCCAAGATCGATTAAATTATTTCGCTGCAACCACACTCCAATTGAACGATACTCGTTGGTGGCAGGACTTTACCAAGTTTTTTCATTCACCCGTATATAAAGATGTTAGTGGGATAGGTAAGATTGATTACAGTTTAACTCCAAGAATACATCTGACGGCTCAGAATGTTTATTCGTTGCGTGAATGGCGAGATTATGAATTCAGCTGGCGGTTCAATCTGGCAGGTTTACCGCAAAGAAGCCGGTCGTCTTATCGAACAACTGCAACCATCTCGCATACCATCACAAATAGCTTGCATTATACATTGTCGATGAGTCATTATTATCTGCGTTCAAAGATCGGTGGGGACAAGAATTCTCTCGACCTGACGCCATATGAATATGATATTTATCTTGAGTACATAGTTAAAGGGAGTCGCTCATGGTGGTCGCAGACGAAGCAAAATATATATACCGGTAAGACAGATATTGTCTATCAACCCAATCCAAACAACGTTCTCAAGGTAGGTTTCGAAATTAATCAATATGATATTTTTTCTGACGTTGTAAAATTCGAACCGCAGAAGACATATTTCGGTAAAGTAATACCTGATGATTCTCTGCTCAATTACAGCTCGTTATATCACTACTATCCACGTAGCGGTAGCGCCTATCTACAAGAGAAATTAGAGGTTGACAAAGATGGTGCTGTCGTGAATATTGGCTTCCGTTGGGATTTTCTCGACCCCCGTAGTAAGCGACCGATTGTTGAGTATGTTAAACCAGACACTGGTTCAAGTTTATATCAATCTCAAGTTACTCGATTTGCAAAGGCATCTCTCAAGCAGCAGCTAAGTCCGCGGATGGGTCTCTCGTTTCCGTTGATGTGGGATATGCTCTTAGTAATGAATTACGGACATTATTTTCAATTTCCATTGTTTGATTATCTTTATTCTGGTGTTAATCCGCAGCAGTTGCAAAAGGGAGTAAATGTTTTGGTTGGAAATCCTGATTTGAAACCGGAACGTACCCATGCATGGGAGATCGGGGTTAAGTATGGACTTGATGAAAAAACTTTATTCAGCGTAACATATTTTAAAAAAGAGTTCATCGATCAGATAGATTCAAAAACGTTTCTACCGTCAAAAGCAAGAGCAGCTGGTGATTATGGTTATGCTGAATATGTGAATAATGCTTTTGCAAATGCAGAAGGTTTAGAGTTTGTTCTCTCACGTCATAGGGATGAAAAGCTTTCCGGCTCGATTTCATATTCATTGATGACAACCGAAGGTGTTAGTGATTACGTTAATCAGGGGCTAAATTTGCATCAGTGGGGATTTCCTGTTCTCAATGAACCATATCCATTAAGCTGGGATCAACGTCATACACTGAAAGTTTTGATTGATGCTCAGCTGCCGTGGGATTTTCTGTGCAATGTTGTGTGGACGTATAATTCGGGCAGACCTTATACTTACTTCCCAACGCGTGATGGTTTTACGGCGGAAGATACAACAAGAGCATTCATCCCAAACAATGGGCGACTACCAGGTAATAGCGTTGTGAATGTAAAATTTTCGCGTAAGTTTTCAATTAGCAATATTACATCATTGCAACTCTATGGTGATATTAGAAATTTGTTCAATATTAAAAATGCAAGGTGGGCTGATGCCGATGGGCGCATCGGTGGACAGCTTCATGATCCATCAGCATATTATGATCCTCGGCGAGTTTCGATCGGGCTAAGATATGAAATGTAATGCTCGATCATTAGGAATTATTAACTTACGTTACACAAAATTGAAATATTACTATGTTTGATAAAATTTATTTTTTAACTCAACCCCCTCAATTCCCCCTCTTTCTTAAAAGAGAAGGGAGCAGGGAGATGGATTCCAGTGGTGCGCATATTAAAAAATCTCGGGTCGCATGCTGCATATTAGCAGTTATTAATTATTTTTTAATAGTACTTGCTTCATTCTTTTCACTTACATGTAAAGAGTCGTTGCCGGTTCATATAGCACCGCAGCATGTTGTCGATATAAAAATCACCACCATCGAACAATATAATGATCATATTGCTCGACCCGGTCTCCAAAGAATGCACTTTGTACTATCTGGAGAGAATGTTTATGATGAAGTATTTTGGGATAGTGTGAATATCAAAGGGTCGGTAAGAATATGGTGGAAGCGTAAGCCGCAGCGGTATAAGACGATCGTCCTCACTGAAAAAAGTTTAACAAATCGGGCGCTTGTCCACAACGGGCGAATGATGCTTGTCCCCGGGCAGAGATTCTCGATGGATATGTACTGGGACATCCGATCCGACGATGGGATTTATTTGGTTTCGGAAATGGATTTTACAAAATTTAATTCTCGCACGTGTGCTGCCAATGTTATTTGTGGAAATAGGGAAGATTTTATAATTGAAGCTTCATTAAACATTTATGACCGACTCGGCTATCTAAAAGCGCCGCCGGAGGAGTTTACCTTCTATCCTCGAATATGTAAATATCCGGAGTATCCTCCGTGTGGGCCTTGAAAAGTGAGTGTATATCGGTATTGATAGTGTAATTATAAGGTTCTTATCGTATTTAATATTTGCTGATGATACATTATTTATTTTGCTTATTCGAGGACTATTACAAATTAAGGGAGGGTGAGTGAAACATATATTTTTATTTTCTATCATCTTTGTAATATCCATACCAGCTGTTGCATCTCCGATTGATTCACTTCATCGCGCTAATCCGAATGGGATCCAATCTGAAAAATTAGCAATCGTTATTAGCGGCTCGATGGCGATTGTTACGGCTGCACATATTCAGAATTATAATTCGTGGTGGAAAGGCGAAAGGAGTGCTTTTCATTTGGGTGACGGTGGAGGGCGCACATTTGGTGCGGATAAGTTTGGGCATTTTTATTTTACATATCTATCAAGTGATATCCTGTGGCATTCGTTTCAATGGGCTGGGATTGAAAAAAAGCACTCACTTTTGTTAGGTGCTGGATTAAGTCTTGCATTCCAGTTATATGTAGAGGTTGAAGATGGATTTACAAAGGTGCTTGGTTTCAGCGCCGGTGATGCGATGGCAGATGTTGGCGGTGCTTTTTATCCCGTACTTCAATCTCAGGTTTCATGGTTGGAGAATGTTCGATTCAAATGGAGCTGTTATCCGTCCACAAGTTACCTTGATGGAAAATTCCGAACCATCTTCGACGACTATGAGAGCATGTACTTTTGGCTTAGCTTTAATAATAATATATTTCCGGAAGCAATACGGACTTTCATCCCAGCATTTTTGGGAATTGCGATTGGTTATAGCATAAAAGGATTAAACGAACAGAATGATGGTGTGCGTGAACTACTCATCGGGTTAGATTATGATTTCACTCGTCTCCCCGGTGAAGGGTCTTTTCTGAAATCAATAAAATATGTTTTGAACTATATACATTTTCCTGCACCAACCATTCGCCTGACACCGAGTATCATTGCATACGGTTTACACTTTTGATGGAAAAAGTTAATTTGTCGAATAACATTCCTGCTATTAGCATTATTATCCCCACGCTTCAGGAGGAAAAAACGATTGAACGCACACTCAGCCAGTTTACTAAGCTGCTCCGTGATCAGTTCAACTTTGAAGTTATCGTAAGTGACGGCGGAAGTACGGATAAAACAGTCGACATTGTATATCGTTATGCCAATAATGTAATCGTACATTCCGGTAATACACGGCAAAATATCTCAATCGGTAGGAATCGAGGTGCGAAGGCAGCGCGCGGTGGAATCCTTATTTTTTTAAACGCAGATGTAGTGATTGAGGATCTTGAAAAATTCTTTCGTACGATGCTCAAAACATTTCAGAAAAAGCAGATTGTTGCCGCTACATGTAATGTTAATATTTATCCTGAAGAAGAGCTTATCAGAGATTGGATGTTCCATAATTTTTTTAATGGATATTTTTGGCTGTTAAACATCATCGGTATGGGTATGGGGAGAGGTGAATGTCATGTTATAAGAAAAGAGACATTTGAACAGGTAGGAGGATATAACGAGGAAATAGCTGCCGGTGAAGACTATGAGCTCTTTTTACGATTACGTCGTATGGGAAAAATCAAATTTGTGCGGACGCTGACAGTCTTCGAATCACCGCGTCGTTTTAGAAAATATGGGTACTTTTGGATCAGTTTATTATGGTTTTTAAATGCATTAAGCGTGCTACTTTTTGATCGTTCCATAGTTGACGAATGGAAACCCATTCGTTGATCCATTTCACCTTGGTTATTTAACTTATTTGACTTTCACATGGATTTTGGATATACTTTTATCGATAGTAGAATTATTTGTAGAATAGGATAAAATGATGAGAAAAAGATTTTCGTTAACCACTGTAATCATACTGTTTTTTGTTGCACTAATGCTGGGAATGCAAATCAACAACCTTATTTCCGGCGACAACATTTTTGAGCAGCTCAATAAATTTAAAGAGGTTCTTGTTTATGCTGAAAAATTCTATGTAGACGATGTTGATACCCCCAAATTGGTTGAATCTGCGATTAATGGCTTGTTATCCAATCTCGATCCTCATTCAGTCTACATTCCTGCCAAACAGTTGCCAAGAGTCAACGAAGATTTCCATGGAAGCTTTGAGGGAATTGGTGTAGAATATGATGTTGTCAACGATACATTGATTGTAATTTTGCCGGTCGCAGGTGGTCCAAGCGATTTACTAGGTATCCTTGCGGGAGATAAAATTATTAAGATAAACGATACTTCTGCCATTGGAATTAAGCGAGAAGATGTACCGTTGAAACTACGTGGACCAAAAGGAACGCACGTCAAAGTAACAATTCTCAGGGTAGGAGAGCAAAACCTATATGATTTTGATATCATCCGTGATAAAATACCACTCTACAGCGTTGATGTTGCATATATGTTGAATGATGATGTTGGTTATATCAGCGTTAATAAATTTGCAGGAACCACATACGATGAATTCATGGAAGGGTTAACGAAGCTGCGCTCTCAAGGTATGAAAAGGCTCATCTTAGATCTTCGATACAATGGCGGCGGGCTGATGGATCAAGCTGTGAAGATGGCTAATGAATTGTTGGGAGATAGCGGGAAAAAAATTGTCTACACTAAGGCGCGAAGAAGTGAATTCGTTGAGGAATATAAAAGTACAGGTAACGGCAAATTTGCAGATGTCCCGTTAATCGTTCTTGTGAATCCATTTTCAGCATCTGCCAGCGAAATTGTATCTGGCGCTATCCAGGATTTAGATCGGGGACTGATCGTTGGTGAAACAACTTTCGGCAAAGGATTAGTCCAGCGTCAGTTTGATTTACCTGACAGGTCTGCTTTCAGGTTGACGATTGCACGTTATTATACACCCTCAGGTAGATTGATCCAGCGACCGTACGATAAAGACATTGATGCGTATCGCAAAGCGGCTTTTGACCAAGATACAATCGAAGGTGTAAATATCCAACATATGATTGAGCATAATGGAGATAAAGACTCAACGAAACCAATTTTCAAAACAGCGTCTGGTCGAACTGTTTACGGCGGTGGCGGTATAACTCCCGATTACATCGTAAAAGCTGAACGAGCATCACCACTCTTTATTCAAATCGTTGGTAAAGGAGTATTTCGAGAGTACACGCTGAATTATATGGATCAGAACGGTAAAAAGCTGCATCAACAATTCGCAAAGGAATTGAAGAAATTCAAGAATGATTTTTTTGTTAATGAAGATATGATGCACGACTTTGAAGCTCTTGCAAAGAAAAAGGGTGTAACGATTGACTCAGTGCAATATCAGAAGGATAAAGAAGATATTAATATTCGTTTAAAAGCTGAGATTGCACGATCCATTTGTGGTAATGAAGGATTATACTCTGTGATACGCACTAACGACAACCAATTACTCAAAGCTTTAACGTTGTTCCCTGAAGCCGAAAAAATTGCAGGTCTTCACTAATATAAGACTGAAAGAGTGGTGTCTTGATTTTGGCAATCAATAAAAATATTTGTAGTATATTGGTAGAAGTAATAACTCTGTCAGGGTTGATTTTATTTAACGGTGCAATCCCCCGTAGGTTGTCAGATCCATCACCAATATACCCAACATCTCTTTCTATTGAGGATTCAGTTTTTCAAATCGGGGAGGAATTAACATATAATGTCAGCTTTTTGGGTATCGATTTAGGTCAGGTGAAAATTAAATTGCTGGAGACTGTCACCAACAACAATCAAAAAAGCTACAAAGCTGTTGCATTTATCGATTCATATAAAGGTGTTCCTCTTGTCGATCTCCATGCTGTATATGAGAGTATCATTGAGCAGGGCATTTATTCCGGTTTCTTTCATGCACGTGACAAACAGGATAACAAATGGATTTCGTATTTATATAATTTTGATTATCCCCATCATTCAATATACCTGGAGCAAAGTATATGGAAAAGCGGAAAAATTGATAAGCGCGATACATTACAGGTTGATACGCTTTCACAAGATGGTTTATCCCTTTTCTTTCTTGCACGGAGGAATGTTCATTACCAACATCAAATGAACATCCCAGTAATAATTAATGAAAAGAAAGGGAAAGCCCTTATTAATTTTACCGCTGAACGAACCAAAGGCAAGATCGATGCAGTTGATTATCCGATCGATCTGATTTACTTTGATGGTGAAGCAAATTTCATCGGTGTTTTCGGTCTCACAGGTGGATTTGAAGGTTGGTTCAGTAATGATGCAGCTCGGATTCCAGTTATGGCGAAAATGAAAGTTTTAATTGGAAAAATCAATATTGAGCTTATGAGTTGGAAGAGAGAAAAATGGATGCCTCCTCATTATGATGGAAATAATAAGAATTGATTTTAATAAGAACACATACTTTCGTTGGATTTGAGATTGGCTGGGTTATTTCTGTTACTCTCATTCAAGATGGGATTCTAAATAAAAACGATCGAGACATATAAATGGTTAAAACAGGTTTTGAGGTAACAGCATGCGACTGAAATTTTGGGGGACACGAGGATCAATTTCTACCCCAGGTAAATGTACCGTACGGTATGGTGGGAACACTGCTTGTACTGAGTTGCGTCTATCAAAGAATGAGCTTATTATTTTGGACGCGGGTACGGGCATTCGAAACCTTGGAGAAACATTGATCGAAAATGGGGAATCTATAAATGCATATGTTCTTATTTCTCATCCTCACTGGGATCATATTCAAGGGTTTCCATTTTTCAAGCCGGCATTTATTTCGGGGAACGAGTTGACGGTCGTCGGTGGTGAAACAGAAAAGGTATCTTTACAAAAGATGATCTCCGATCAGATGAACAAAGTATACTTTCCTGTTCAATTAAACGAGCTGAAAGCTAAAATAAATTTTCGTCCTGTTGGTGAGGAAGAGCTTTCAGTTTTCGATGCTGTTGTGAAAACTATGTATGTCAATCATCCTTCTTTTGCAGTCGGATATAGAATCTCGCAGCATGGGAAATCGTTGGTGTATATCAGCGATAACGAGCCATTCGATCGGCGTGTTGTGCAAGCGATGCGAAACGTAGAAAAAGTAGTGATAGACCGATATTCTCATTCAAAATCTGATCCTAACCAATGTATTTTTGATTTTGTCCGTAATGCCGATGTTCTCATACACGACGCAACTTATACACCTGAAGAATATGTTGACCGAGTTGGATGGGGTCATTCTCATTACCTCTTCACGCTTAAGGTTGCGGCAGAAGGGAAAGTTAAACGGTTGGTACTCTTTCATCATGATCCGGCACACGATGATGATAAGGTGGATGATATTTTGAAAACTTGTAAGAAAGAGATACGAAATCGGCAGTACAAATTTGATTGTATTGCTGCTTCTGAAGGATTGGAATTCGAAATTTAATTATCTTATACTTGACATTGATATCAGTCAGGTATTATATTGCTCAATAAAACATGAATTATTATCATTGATGGAACAAAAATCGAATATGGCAACTGGCAAGGTAAAATGGTTTGATGGTAAAAAGGGTTTTGGCTTCATCGTTCCGGAAGATGGTAGCGGAGATATATTTGTGCATTACTCAGCCATCAAAACGAATAATGAGTTTAGGATTCTAAAAGAGGGTATGAATGTTCAATACGAGGTAAGCGAAGGAAAGAAAGGTTTACAAGCAGTCAACGTAGTGGTGCTATCATAATTAAATGATTAAGATATTGGAATCAGCTCCCCGAGTGTGCGGTTATGCTAAAGCCAACAATCGGGGTTTTTATTAGTGCATATCAAGTTAAGGATTTGTTGCTAAATGGTGTTTACATTCAAAGCAGGCGATATAAAAAAATTAAGTAAGATATTCGGTGTCTCGGCGAAACATAAAGGAAACAATTATCGGTTCGAGCTAATCGGAAAAGGAATAGCGAGGAAACTTGCGTTAGAAATATATCCTAATATAATAATTGGAAACCGCCGCGGTAATTTAATATCGGCATACACACCCAGCGCGCATCTTCAGCTCCATTTCTGTTCCGGTTATGTAATTAGCGAGATGCTAAATGAAGTTACTTTTGTTGGTGAGCATAATGGCAAGCTCTCAGGTCTTATTATTGAAAAAGAAGGCGGCTGCTCACTCTATGCAAATGTTGATCGCGAGATCCTCTCGGGCGATTTTACTCGTCTCGGTCCGGAAGTAATGTTGTCGGGTATTGCCTTATCACTGATCGAATCGATTTTACCGGAAAGTGAGATTCGTCCAAAACAAAAAAAATCATGATTCATGTCAGGATATTTAATGTGCATCCAAAACACAAAATTCAACATAGAGGAACTATCGCTGCAGCTCGATTTGTTGTCAGAAATGAATATCACGGTGATGCTGAGATTAATGTAGTTTTTATTGATGATAGGAAAATGATCAATTTAAATGGGTTATACCTCGATCATTGGCATGCAACGGATGTATTGAGTTTTCCAATGAAAGAAAATGGAAAGAATATTGAAGGTGAAGTTTATATAAACCTCGATCAAGCCAGACGCCAGGCGCAGGATTATAAGGTATCTTTCCGAGAAGAATATTCACGTCTTGTAATTCATGGTGTACTTCATTTATTAGGTTATCGTGATAAAAAGCGGCAGGATAAATTGCGCATAACAGAGAAAGAAAATTATTATCTATTTAAAGTGAAATTTAAGTAATACACTAACATAAAATAAAAAACATAAACGACTTGATGGAAAAATCGCTGCTCATAGTTGAATCGCCGGCAAAAGCCAGGACGATTAGCAAATATCTGGGAAAAGAATTTACAGTCCAAGCATCAGTTGGGCATATTAAAAATTTACCCAAGAGCGATCTGGGAGTTGATCTGGAAAATGGCTATAGGGCGACATTTGAAATTATTGAAGGGAAAGAAGAAGTAATCCAAAAGCTGCACGATGCAGTAAAAAAAACTAACAATGTGTACATCGCAACTGACCCTGATAGAGAGGGTGAAGCGATTGCAGCAGATATTGCAGAAGAGATAGGTAAGAAGAACAAAAATATTTATCGAGTGTTATTTCACGAAATCACTGAGAGGGGCATCAATGAAGCGATGAAGAAACCCGGGAAGATCGATGAGAACCTCGTTGCGAGTCAGCGGGCGCGGCGCGTGATGGATCGGATTGTTGGCTACAAAGTAAGTCCATTTGTCTGGAAAACAATTTATTATGGTCTTTCTGCGGGCCGCGTTCAGTCGGTGGCACTGCGATTAATTTGTGAACGAGAAGAGGAAATCAAGAGTTTCACCCCAACCGAGTATTGGTCGATCATCGGTGAATTTAAAACATCTAATAGTGATGCTTTCTATGCAAAACTTTGGAAGATCGATAGTAAAGAATTGATTGTCCCGTTAAAAGATAATCTGACAGAAATCCAGCATAAAGGAACAAGTAATAGATATACATACATACCATCGGAAGCTGAAGCGAATAAGTATCTCGGTGAGATAAATAAACAATCTTATACAATTGCAAGTGTACAAAAACGGGAAATAAAACGTAATCCGCTACCGCCGTTTATTACAAGTACGCTGCAGCAAGAAGCATCACGCAAGCTTGCATTATCCGCATCACGAACGATGAAATTGGCTCAGAAGCTTTATGAGGGAATCGATGTTGGAGCAGAAGGGGCTGTTGGACTCATTACTTATATGCGTACAGATTCAACACGCTTGAGCGACGATGCAGTTGCGGAAGTGAGGGAGTATATCTTCAATAATTACGGTAAAGAATATCTTCCCAAGCATCCGAACATCTATAAAAAGAAAAAAACTTCGCAGGATGCACATGAGGCAATTCGCCCAACGTCGGTTAAGTATTCACCAAGTGCAGTTAAAAAATACTTAGATAAAGACCTTTTTCGGCTTTATGAGCTTATCTGGAATCGTTTTGTAGCTTGTCAGATGGAAGCTGCAATTTTGGAGATCACGACTGTTATGGTGGAAGGAGGAATTTTCCAGTTCAAGGCAACTTCGTCTAAGTACAAGTTTAGGGGATTCTTGCAGGTATACGACGATTCGCTTAATGGTGATGGTGAGCCAGCAGATGAAGAAGATGCAGAAGTTAAAGATGAACGGCTCCCTTCAAACATTACAACAGGCCAAACAGCATCTTTACTTAGTGTTGTTCCACATAGGCACGAAACATCACCGCTGCCGCGGTACACGGAAAGTAGTTTGGTGAAAACTTTGGAAATGCTCGGTATCGGGCGCCCAAGCACCTATGCGCTTATTGTTAGTACTATAATAGATCGGAAATATGTTGAGCAGCGAGAGCGTAAGTTGTACGCTCTGCAGCTTGGTATGGAAGTTAATAAACTCCTTACAACAAATTTCGCACACATCTTCAATGTCCGTTTCACGGCGAAGATGGAGGAAGAACTCGACACAATCGCATCTGGAAAAAATACGTATGAAAAAGTATTAGATGATTTCTATATTCCGTTCAGCGATTCACTTGAGAAAGCTTCTAAAAAAGCTTCTACCATCAAAAAGTCTTTACAAGAAGAAACCCAGGAGATATGTGAGCTTTGCGGTAAGCCGTTGATCATCAAATGGGGAAGAAACGGTAAGTTTATGGCTTGCAGTGGTTACCCCGGATGTAAAAACACAAAGCCGCTACCTGAAGATCAGGAAAAAGTGCAACATTTAGCTGGTTTAAAGTGTGAGCTTTGCGGTGGAGAGATGTTGGTTCGCTCAAGTAGGTTCGGGACTTTTCTCGGTTGTTCAAATTATCCAAAATGTAAAAATACCAAACCAATCTCGATGGGAATTAAATGCCCGAAATGTGCGGAAGGAGACATCATCGAAAGAAAGACGAAGCGTAAGCGGGTATTTTATGGATGCTCGAATTATCCTAAATGTGATTTTGCCTCGTGGGATAAGCCGACCGACCAACCATGTGAAACGTGCGGTGCACCATTTATGGTTTTGAAATATTCAGAGAAACGTGGAGAATTCTTGAAATGTCCCTCGTGCAAAAGCGAGGTTAAAAAAGTTGAGGTTGCCGCAGCCATCTGATAGATTGTATGATAATCGAATATATAAAAAAATATTTATATTATCTTTCGAGTGAGCGCAATTATTCCCCTCATACCGTATCTGCATACGAGGGTGATCTCAACCAGTTTTATGAATTTCTCAAGCGGCATTTTTCGGGTATGCCGTTTAAAGTTGCAAATATCGATCAGGTAACTATCAGACTTTTTTTAGGAGACTTGCTCGAGGATGGAAGAAGTAAAAGTAGTGTTGCGCGGAAGCTCGTAGCAGTTCGTTCGTTCCTGAAGTACTTGGTAAAGCTAAATGTCATAAAACATAATGCGGGATTGAATGTGGTTTCTCCACGGCTTCCGAAGAAACTTCCATACTTTCTCGATGAAGCTTCCGTCGAACGGATGATGGCTATTCCCGATTGTTCAGTAATGGAGGGTTTGCGTGATCGTGCAATATTGGAGCTTTTATACAGCACTGGCATCAGGTTGGCTGAGCTGATTCAGCTTAATCTGGATCAGGTCGATTTTATAAACGACACGATAAAAATCTTTGGCAAAGGACGGAAGCATCGCATCGTTCCAATCGGAAGGAAGGCAAGGGAAGCAATAAAACAATATCTCAAAGAAAGAGACAAACAATTATATGTGATTACTAAAGAAGAGGATCGTAAAGCCCTATTTCTTTCTGCGCGGGGAAAAAGAATGTACCCGAAGGGAATTTTCAGAATTGTTAACAAATATATTAGCGCGATCTCAGAAATCGAAAAGAAAAGCCCGCACGTTTTGCGTCATACGTTCGCAACTCATCTGCTGAATCGTGGAGCAGACTTGCGTGCCGTAAAGGAATTACTCGGACATGAAAGTTTATCCACAACGCAATTATACACACATGTAACAGTGAATCGCCTTAAGCGTATATATAATCAAGCACATCCAAAAGCTTAGTTTAATTGAAAGGAGTTATTTATGGACATACATTTTACTGCACGAAAATTTAAAGCTCACGACACTATGAAAGAACATGCAGTCGAAGCGGTAAAACGCCTCGACAAATATTACGATGGTATTATGCGCAGCGACATTATCTTGAGCTTTGAACGCACAACAAATAGTTTAAAGATGGCAGAAATAAATCTCCGCGTCCAGGGAACACTGCTATCAGCTAAAGAGAAAAGTGAAGATTTTTATAAATCTATCGATCTTGCGATAGAAAAATTGGAACGACAGCTTGCGAAACATAAAACAAAAATACGCACGAAAAATAAAACGACGTTGCGCCGGGTAAAAGAAGATATCACCATCAGCGGGGAAGAAGAATGAAATCTATACCAAATAAAACGTCGATGAAAGAAAGCATTACAGTCGGCTTTCTCTATGAGAGTAATAAGGAAAGACTGAAGCTCACAGCACTTTCTGGTGAGATCAGTTTCAATCGGGAAATAAAGGATAAGAATATTCATCGTCCGGGTTTGGCATTAGCAGGATATGTTCAGCTATTTAGATTTGATCGGGTTCAGGTTTGTGGTAATACTGAGATGCGTTATCTTGCGACTTTGAATCCGCAACAGAGAGAATTGGCACTGCAAAAGATTTTTCAATTTAACGTACCTTGTGTTATAGTTACAAACAATAACGAAGTTGACGAACATTTCTTGAAAATCGCAAACGAACATCAGATACCGATTTTGATTACGCCATTTGAAACAACAAAGCTTGTCTACATTTTAAGTGATTTCCTTGATGATCAATTTTCTCCTCAAACTATTGTTCATGGATCATTCGTCGATGTTTACGGCATTGGTTTATTGTTAATGGGACGTTCGGGGATTGGGAAAAGTGAAATCGCTCTCGACCTTATTGAGCGCGGACATCGCCTGGTTGCCGATGATGTTGTAATGATCACCAGAAAAGGTGAAGGAATATTGATGGGATCAGGAACAGATTTAGTCAAACACTTCATGGAAATTCGCGGGCTTGGATTAATCGATGTTCGAAGCATGTTTGGTATTCGTGCAATCCGCTTTCAGAAGCGTATCGAAATCATAGTCGAGCTGATGGATTGGCAGCCCGATGCTGAATATACCCGCACGGGTCTTGATGATGAGGGTATGAACATTCTTGACGTTCAGCTTACACGAGTGAAATTACCTATCTTCCCCGGGAAAAATGTTACCGTGATATGCGAAGTAATTGCCCTTAACTATCTATTAAAACATTATGGTTACGATTCGGCAAAAGAGTTCTCAAAACGGCTGGAAGCGGTTATTTCTGAGAAAAGTAAACAAGTTGGTGAGCGTGTAATCGATTATTTTGAACATGATTTCGAGTAACAAAAATCACACGTTTAAAAAAATTAGCTTGACAAACACATATTTTTTTTTTAATTTTGAGCCGATATGTTTAGAAAATACAAGGAAATAACGTTCTTTTATGCCGATCATCTCTTGCAAATCCGCAAGATTCGGTGGGTTAGACTGAAAATCATCGGAATAGCAGCTGCTTCGGTTGCTCTTTGTATTGGACTTTTACTAACGGCAAACTACCTCTGTAATAATTTTTTAGGCATTGGCAACAATCGGCTGCAAGTGCTTATGCAAGAAAACCGGTTATTGCACGAACAGTTAGCCGCTATCACCCAGCAATTGAATCAGGTCGAAAACTCGATGAGCCGGCTTTCTGATCAAGGTAATCAACTAAGATTGATGGTCGATCTCCCTACAGTAGACGAGCAAACTCAGCATGCGGGAACAGGCGGCTCGGTGCTTGAATCAGAATTAGATTTCGGTTCTGATAGTTCTTTGCAGCTTCTCAGCATGACTAAAATATTGCTGCGGTCATTATCGAGTGAAGTTAAAGTTCAAGAACAAAGCTACGGACAGATTGTTAACAAGTATGAGTTCAATAAAGGATATTTCACTGCGTTGCCAGCAATCAAACCCATGAGTGGTTTCTATTCAACAAAAGAGTTCGGTGTCAGAATGCATCCTGTGTTAGGTATTAAGAAGATCCATGAAGGGTTAGATATTGTAAATGATGTAGGTACTCAGGTTGTTGCAACAGGCGATGGTGTTGTTCAGTTAGCGGGACACACAGGCGGTGGATTCGGTTATGCTATTGTGATCAACCATGGATATGGATACCAAACTGTGTATGCTCATCTCTCAAAAATTCTTGTTCGGGAAGGGCAACATGTGAAACGCGGTAATTTGATTGCAAAAAGTGGCAGATCAGGACTTGTGAGCGGGCCACATTTGCATTATGAAGTTCGACACAACGGTATCAGTCAGAATCCGATGGATTATTTTTTTGATGATGTCACTATTGGTAAATATCGTCAACAAATGGCATTGCAATGAGATTCGATACATAATTCTAATGCAATCGGAATAGATTCAAGACTTAGGAGTAATAATATGATTTGGACAATGGAACTTGCTTCGTATCTCGATGATGCACCCTGGCCCGCAACCAAGGAAGAACTCATTGATTATGCACTTCGAACGGGGGCACCGAATGAGGTTATCGAAAATCTTCAAGAGTTAGAAGACACTGAAGAACCATACGAAAGTATGGATGAAATATGGCCCGACTATCCAACCGAGAGCGACTATTTCTTCGAAGATGAAAACGAGTATTGATTGTTATTTTTTTTGACTGTAAAAGTAACTGTAAAACCATTACGACCCATCCCCAGCGCGAACGGTGGATGGGTTTTTTATTATGAATATGTAAACACTACTCCCTTGATACATTAAATGTTACGTTTTTTAAATTTACCAATTTATATCTTAATCTTCCTTGCTATATTTATCGTTGGAGGAATTTGGAACCAATCATTTGCACAAGTATCATCAACGAAGGGTGATAAACAATTTGAAATTAATAAAATTGAATTTAAGGGTAACAGGGTGCTCAGCGATGATGCGCTTAGCGAAGTTCTTCAATCGAAGGAGACACCAGGTTGGTTTTCACAATTCTTGTATCTTACGTTAGGAGAGAAGCTTGGTGCGAAGCCCGAATATTTCGATGCGGAAATATTCGCTGAAGATCAACATCGGCTCAAGGCGCTTTATCAGAGCAACGGTTTTTACAATCCTATAATTTCCAGGGAAACAAAGGTTGATACTGGAATGAATTGTATCGACCTGTTCTTTACAATTCAAGGAAACAAGCGTTCATACATCGATAGCATTGCCTATCTTGGACTCGATTCAATACCGTCTGATCTTCGATCAAAGCTATTCTTTGAGCCAATCGTCCATACAGGTATGCCTTATTACAGTGTCAGTGGCTCGGCTGAAATTGCGCGAATATTAGAGTTTCTTTCGAATAATGGTTTTCCCGCCGCTCGCTATGATGTTGATAATTCCGGTGCCTTCCAGTTTACTTCATCGGATAATTTTTTCTTGAAATTTGTTTTTAAAACGGGAATACCGTACCGGTTCGGTTCTATTACAATACATGTAGAACCCCCACGTGAAGACATCACCAACGATCTTTCGATCAGGTATCTCGATTTTCAAGCAGGTGAAAGGTTCAGCAGCGAGAAGATAACCTCGAGCGAACGCAGTCTTAATCGTCTTGGAATCTTTGAATCGGCAAGAATCGATCATCCAAATGTTTATGATACTTCTACATCGGACATAATACCGATAGATATCTATGCTCGTCCGCAAGTACGCAACGACTTATCTCCAGAGCTGATTGTATCCGATGAGGGTGGTTTCTTCAATCTTGGTATTGGTATAGGATACATCCGGCGAAATTTCATTGGAGATGCACGCAACTTCAATGCCCATACACGAATTAGAACGCAAGATATCCAACGCTGGGATTTTGATAAAGTTTTTGGTGGAAAAGGTTTGCGTGATTTCTCAGTTAAGGGAGCAGTTGAATTAGAATTTCAAATATTGCAGCCATATCTCTTTACAAAAACATTAAGCGGTTCGTGGACTTCCTCGATAAGTGCTGAGAAACAAGAAATATTTATTCTATCCATACTTCGGAACAAGATCGGTGTCAGTAATCAGTTTGCAACCTACACATATGGCTTTTTCGATTGGACACTTGAGCGGGTAAGCCCGGAAATATTGCAGGATACCGTCAGGATACAGTCGGTACTGAAGGTGCTTAAGCAAGAAGATCAACCTCAATTTAACTCGATTCTTACAGTTACATTACAGCGCGATAAAACAAACGATATCTTTTCACCTACAGAAGGTTTTTTCAATAGTATTTCTTTTGAAGAATCTGGAATTCTCCCAAAGATCCTGCCCGGTATACGTGCAGGCCTTCCATTTACTCAGTACTATAAAGTTACTCTTCTGGGTCGATGGTACACTGACCTAACAAGACGCCGCTTTAACATCATTGCATGGAAATTAAAGTCGGGTTATCAAAACAAATATGGGGAAAGTAAGTATAGTTCTGTTAGGATTCCTTTGAATAGACGATTCTTTGCAGGGGGAAGCGGCAGTGTTCGAGGATGGAGAGCGCGTGAGCTTGGTATGTTGCCTGATGAGCTAATTCAATTCGGAGGTAACTTCAGCTTCGAAGGAAGTGTGGAAATGCGCGTCAGTCATTTCCAGGGCTTTGGGAAATTATGGTTCCTGCAGTTAGATAATATCCTCGGTGTTTACTTTCTTGATTTTGGAAATATCTGGGGTGATATAGTTGACTTTAAACCCAAGGATGTAGCAGCTGCTGCGGGGATTGGCCTAAGATACGAGACTTTTTTTGGACCGTTCCGCATCGATTATGGTTTTAAATTGTACGATCCGAAAGCTGAAGCCGGTAGCCGAACGATTTTCCAGAATAGATTTTTTGGTGAAACACTTAAAAACGGTGTAATTAATTTCGGAATAGGTCACGCTTTTTAAATTTTATATATGAGTTGGTCATCTATTATCAATCAATCGCGTGTCAAAGAACTTTTAATCAATTCGCTTAAACGTGAACGGCTGGCACATGCTTATTTATTTTCTGGTTCCGAGGGAGTCGGAAAATATGCAATGGCGATTGAATTGGCAAAAGTCGTAAATTGTGAGAAGCGTGGTACCGAGAGCTGTGGTGCATGTCCGAGTTGCTTAAAGTTTAATACCTTGCAGAATCCCAATGTCAAACTCATACATTCACTTCCGGTCGGCAAGAACGAAAAAGCTGGTGAAAATCCTCTCGAAAAAATATCGGATGATGAAATTCATTTGATCCAAGAGCAACTAAATCTTAAAGCCCAAAATCCCTATCATCCTATCGTAATCCCAAGGGTGAACAATATCAAGGTGAACAGCATTAGAGAAATTCGCAGGGCATCCTCACTGAGTGCATTCGATAGCGGTAAAAAGGTTTTTATCATTATCGATGCTGAGAGCATGAATGATGAGGCATCGAATGCACTTTTGAAGACACTTGAAGAACCACATGCGAACACGCTGCTTATCCTTACGACATCACGGCCTGATTCATTATTGACAACGATAACATCACGCTGTCAGCACATTCGGTTTGATCCACTTAGCGACAGAACAATCGCCGAAGCACTTATTGAGCAAAAATCGATAGATACAGATCGAGCCAAAGCGATTGCTCGCTTATCGAATGGCAGTTACTCCCGTGCATTGCAGTATATGGATACATTCCATTTTGATCGTCAGAAATTTGCGATCGAGTTTCTTCGGACACTGCTCTTTAAATCGCATAAAATTCTTTTTAGTGAGATTGATAAAATTATTACTGAGTATCAAAAACCCGAAATACGGGATCTGCTGCGTTTGATGCAGCAGTGGCTACATGATGCGATGTTACTCCAACAGGGAGTTAACAGTGAATTTACCGACCAGATTGATGAATCGCAGAAAAAATTTATTTCCTATTATTCTAACTGGAATTACACTTCTGCATGTGAATCAATCGAGCGGGCAGTTTCGCTTTTCGATAAAAATGTTTATATTCCGCTTATATTATTAAACCTTAGCATCGAGCTAAAAGGGCATATCGGTGCTTCATCGACCGTCAATTCATAGATGAAATATCCTGCACCGATCAATCATTGATTGAAAGGAAAATAGTGAAGAAAGAGTTCAAGCGTATTCTTGTTACGGCGGCATTACCGTACGCCAATGGTAAAATCCATCTCGGGCATCTAGCTGGTGCATATTTACCTGCCGACATTTATGTGCGGTACCAGCGCTCGATGAAACGAGATATCATTTTTATCTGCGGTTCGGATGAGCACGGTGTTCCGATCATGATAACTGCCGATCAAGAAAAAACTACACCTCAAGCCGTTGTTGATAGGTATCACGCACTTAACAAATCGGCATTCGATAAATTTGGGATGAGTTTTGATAATTATTCCCGAACTTCACTTCCGATGCATCACAAAACAGCAAAAGAGATTTTTTTAAAGCTTCATGGCTCCAAAATCTTGAAGGAAAAAAAAGAGAAACAGCTTTACGATGGAAAGGCAAATATGTTCCTGCCCGACCGTTACGTTGAAGGAACATGCCCGGTATGCAGCAACCCTGATGCCCGCGGCGACCAGTGCGAAAAATGTGGAACGTTTCTTAATCCCACAGAATTAATAAATCCGAGAAGTAAAATAACGGGTGAAATTCCGACTGTTCGGGAAACAACTCATCTTTATTTCCCATTAGGAGATTATCAAAAAAAGTTGGAGGTATATGTTAATTCTGCAAGTGAGCGTGACGGTTGGAAAGAAAACGTCCTTCGATACTGCCGCAGCTGGTTTAAAGAAGGATTACAGGATCGTGCAGTAACGCGCGATCTTCAGTGGGGAGTAAGAGTTCCACTCGAAGGTTTCGAGAATAAAGTATTGTATGTTTGGTTTGATGCTGTACTGGGATATATCTCATCAACAAAAGAATGGTCGGCAAGAATCGGTCAACCGGATCGGTGGAAGGATTACTGGCTCGATCAATCCACGAAGTATGTCGCGTTCATCGGGAAAGATAATGTGGTGTTTCACTGCATCGTTTTTCCCTCGATGCTTATGGCGTGGAATGAGAATAGTTCTGAAAAATATATCCTGCCGGAAAATGTTCCTGCAAACGAATTCCTGAACTTTGAAGGGCAGAAATTTTCAAAGAGCCGCGGCTGGGGAATTGATGTTGATGAATTCCTCGAAGAATTTCCCGCCGATGCGCTCAGGTACACTTTGACGATGAACCTTCCGGAAGCCCGTGATGCCGATTTCTATTGGAAAGATTTTCAGGCACGCAACAACAACGAGCTTGCAGATATCCTCGGGAATTTTATCAATCGAACGCTAACCTTTGTACACAAAAATTTCAACGGTACGGTGCCTGCACTTGGTACATCGCAAAAGATTGACATGGAGTTAATTTCGCAGTTAAAATCCGTTGCCTTAACATCGGGAGAATTGTTTGAGAAATATCGATTCAAAGATGCGACACTTGAAATCATGAACTTGGCTCGTTATGCAAATAAGTATTTCAATGATAGTGAGCCGTGGAAAACTTTAAAGGATAATCCTGCACACTGTGCAACAACTCTCAATCTTTGTCTGCAGGTTGCCCGCTCTTTGGCGATTCTATTCGAGCCGATCCTACCCTTCGCATCGGTAAAATTAAAAAATATGTTAAACCTTGCTCATACTTCCAGTGAAGCCGACTGGTTGAGTGCTGGTGAATTATTACTAAAAGACGGTCATCCGCTCGGCAGGGCTGAAATCCTCTTCGCTAAAATTGAAGATGAGGTCATACAGAAGTATATTCAAAAGCTTCCCACCCAAACTCCAGCATCTACTGAACCAATGAAGTTCAAGCCAACGATTACCATTGATGATTTCCAAAAAATCGACTTCCGGATCGCTAAAGTCCTTCAGGCAGAACGAGTCCCCAAATCCGAGAAATTAGTCAAATTACAGGTCAAAATTGGAACCGAACAACGGCAGATAGTGGCAGGTATCGCCCAGCATTACAAGACGGAAGATCTGGTTGGCAGGAAGATAGTTGTGGTAGCAAACTTGACGCCGGCAAAGCTGATGGGTCAGGAATCCAACGGGATGCTTTTGGCTGCATCGAACGCAGACGCTAAGCTTACCATCATTGTCCCTCAGCATGATATCGACGAGGGAAGCGTTGTAAAATAATTGAGAAAAATGAGAAAAGTTGTCCTCAGCTATTGACAAAGTTAAAAGAATTTCGTAATATTGCACATACTAAAATAGTGAATTGAGGGCTCGTGAGAAGTGCCCGCATAGTTCTGATCAATATTTAATAATCACAAAAAAATAACAATCCTAATTCACTAACATAATCACTAAATTAAAGGAGGGATTTTATGCGAAATCCTTTTCTTAAAATATCTTGGTTTGTAGTAGCGATACTCGCTATCTCTCTTTCTGTGTTCTGGTATGGATGCCAGAGCGATAAGAATGATTCAGTAAGTGTCGGACCGCAAATTCAGGCACCATCTTTCGCAAAGTTAAGTACCGATGATCCGGCAGTTCAATCTGTCATGGCAGTGCAGAATAAACACACTGCAAAATTAATGACTGATAAAAACATTGTTGGGACAGCAACCGGATTAACTGAAGATGGTAGATTAGCTATTCTTGTTTTCCTTAAAGAAGGTCCCGGCTCGCCAAAGGGCGTACGTGTAACTTCTTCTATTATCCCGACCGATCTTGACGGTGTTCCTGTTATCACAGAAGTAACAGGTGAGTTCAGAGCAATGAAGAGCACCGCTGTCAGTCATACTGCCAAGCAAACCCCACCGATTCAGCTTGGTACATCTGGCGGCTGGCGTTATGATTTAGCCAATGGATATTGCTGCGGCGGTACAATTGGTTCTCTCATCAAAAAGGGAACCACGCAATATGTTCTCAGCAACTATCACGTATTCTGGGGTGATATTGTTGCGGGTGGTAACGGCAGAGTGGCAACAGCAGGTGATCCGGTTATTCAACCGGGTTTAATTGATGTTGGATGCAATGCTGCAAATGCACAGAACGTTGCCAATCTTTCTGGTTCTGGAAGTTTACCGGGCAATAATGTTGATGCCGGTTATGCTCAGGTAATACCCGGCATGGTGCGCACCGACGGCGCTATTCTTGAGGTTGGAACCATTTCTGCAAGTACAGTTGCTGCAACCATTGGCCAAAAGGTGAAGAAGAGCGGGCGAACAAGTGGTTTGACGCGCACAACAGTGTATGCCATCAACGGTACGGTGACCATTCAATACGAAACCGAATGTGCCGGTGCCCCCGCATTCACGCAGACATTCACCAATCAGGTTATACTCAATGGCGGCAGATTCATCCAATCCGGCGATTCAGGATCGTTGATGGTTGAAGATGTCACGACAAATCCCAAGGCAGTCGGTCTTTGCTTTGCAGGCAGCTCGAAATACGGTATAGCGAACCGGATCAATGAAGTGCTTGCGTGGGCTGGTGCCACGATGGTTGGTAACTAATATTTTAAAACCATAAACCAAGATTGGGAGTTTATGTAGATATAAGCACTCACTTCAAACGGAAACGATGCGGTGAGTGCTTTTTATTTTTTAATATGATGAGATGACTGATGAAATATTTTTTTGTAATATTGCTATGTGTATCTTTTGGCATAATAATTTTTGATTGCAGCAATGGTGAGAGACATAATGGTGAAGGGAAGACGACGATGAAAGTCCGCGATATCAATGAAGTAAAGGAAGACCACACGAAAGAACTGATGGCGATCCACGGTGTTGTAGGTGTTGCTATCGGTGCCTACGATGATGGCACAAAGTGTATTAGTGTAATGGTTGATACGCTGACGCCTGAGATTGAAAAGAAAATCCCCAAAACGCTTGAGGGACATCCCGTGAGAATTGATGAGTCAGGAGTGTTTAAGCCATTGAAATAATTTATGGCGGATTATGCATAAGCAAATAATGAAACAGATTGTACCCCAAGAAATTATTGAAAAACGTATCTTTCTGATACGTGGTTGTAAAATAATGCTGAGCTTACATATAGCAGAATTATATGGAGTTGAGACTCGAGTGCTTAACCAGGCAGTTAAGCGTAATCGCTCCCGTTTTCCAAATGACTTTATGTTTCAATTGACCATCGATGAAGCAGAATGGCTGGTATCACAAAATGTGATACCACACTCAAAATATTTCGGCGGCTCGCTTCCCTACGCTTTTACCGAGGAAGGCGTTGCAATGTTATCCACTGTTCTTAAGAGCGAACGTGCAATACAAATGAGCATAGCTATTATGCGGGCATTTGTCAGGTTGCGAGAACTTATATCGGCACACAAAGAGTTGGCTCAGAAACTTGCAGAGTTGGAAAGGAAAATCCAAAAACATGACACTCAAATTCAATCAATCTTTGAGGCAATCCGGCAATTAATGATATTACCGGATAAGCCAAAACGCCAAATAGGATTTCAAGTGAAAGAACAAAAAGTGCAGTACAAAGTTAAAAAGAGATAATGAAGGAGCATTTGCAATGAAACGACTAAATAGCTATATAGTTAAGATTGAAGAAACGGGAGTGATTAAGCCGATGAAATAATGTGAATTTAAGAGAAACAGTAAAACAGATTATACCCGCAATAGGGTGTGACGAAATTGCGTAATTACATTCATATCAGTTAGAATAACGCAATGTGGATATATAGTTAGCGGAAATCGCCTTTCCGCAATTTGAGAATATCACCGACTTTGTGTATTATACTGATGATGGTAATAATAAGATGAGAATTCCACATCCCATACCGTACCAAGGCAGTAAGAGAAATCTTGCATCCAAGATTTTGTCTTTCATTCCTAATGATACACAAACGTTGTTCGAGCCTTTTGCCGGGTCAGCGGCAGTGTCTATCGCCGCCGCCCTCAGGAAAAAAAGCAAACGCTTTCATCTCAATGACATTAACAAAACTCTTATGGAGTTGTGGGAGTCTATTATAGAAAGACCCGAGGAAATTGCAAAACAATACGCCAGACTTTGGAAGGCTCAAGAGGGGAACGAAAGAGAGTTCTACGACAATGTGAGAGAGAAATTCAATAAAACACAAAGGGCTGATTTTCTCTTATATCTCCTAGCGAGATGTGTCAAAGCAGCAATCCGATATAACTTTAACGGAGAGTTCAACCAAAGCCCCGACAATCGACGCCTTGGACGGCACCCTTCAATGATGAAGCAAGATATCATTGGTGCATCACAGCTTTTCAAAGATCGAGTAACTCTGGCTTGCAAAGACTACAGAGAAGTTTTAAGGATGGCCAAAAAACACGATCTCATTTATATGGATCCTCCGTATCAGGGTACTTTTGCGAGTGGGGGATTTCGTTATTTTCAAGACCTTGAATCTAAAACTTTTATTGCCTCATTGTACGAACTCACCAGCAAAGAAATCTGCTTCATTTTAAGCTATGATGGACGCACCGAAGGCAAGACCTTCGGCGAACCTTTACCGTTAGATTTAAGACTGAAAAGGATTGAAATCAAGGCAGGTAGATCTTCGCAGGCAACTCTCTTGGGACGAGACTATTTTACTTATGAATCTCTATACTTGTCTGAAGCTTTGATAAAAAAATTAAACATGGCCCCCGAAGAGATTTTCCAACATGAACTTACGCGACAGACAGAAATGTTTATCTGCTGAATGAAAAAGGAACGCCCACCCAAAGAATTTATTGAGATAGCTCGAACAATTACGAACAAACGAGCAAGAATTGTAATTGAGCACATCTTGAAACATGGTTACATCACAACTGAAGACTTAGAAGCCAAATACGGCTATAATCATCCACCTCGTGCTGCTCGAGATGTTCGTGAAGCCGGCATTCCGCTGGAAACATTCAGAGTCAAAGACAAAGAAGGCAGGTCGATAGCAGCTTATAGATTTGGTGACTTTACGAAAATCCAGAAGAATAAACTCAGTGGGAGGACAATCTTTCCAAAAGAATTCAAAGAAGAATTGTGCAAGATACAACAGGGTAAGTGTACCATCTGCAATGGGAGTTTCGAACTTCGGTACTTACAGATAGATCACAGAGTTCCATATGAGGTTGCAGGGGATGATAATTCAACCAAAAGAGATATCTCAGAATTCACGTTAGTTTGCGGCTCATGTAACAGAGCAAAATCATGGTCATGTGAACATTGCATTAATTGGCAGCAAGAAAAGAATGCTGACATTTGCAACAAATGCTACTGGGGAAATCCTGAAAACTATTTACACATTGCGTTGCGCACTATTAGACGGCTCGACATTCTCTGGGAAGAAAACGAAATCAAGAGTTATGATAGAATTAAGGCACTTGCTAATCAAGAAAAGACAACATTGCCCGATTTTGTCAAGAGAATCTTAGAAAAAAATATTCGGAGATAAAACCAGAAGGCGACTTCCGCTAACAATTGCATAAAAGTTATTCGCTTTATTGTATGAAAATCAAAGAGATATATAACACCTTTGCAATAAACTGGCAGATATTAGCCCAAATCGCTACCACACTCGCCTTTATTTTGGCTACCATTACTTTCATTATAGAGATTAAGGCTAATCGAGATGAGAGAGAATATTCGATACTTGTTAAATACATTGATACATATGGTTCACTTTCAAAAGAATCAAATGAGGCCTGGTCTGGAATAAAAGGAGTAGTAAGGAATAACCCAAATACTAAAAAGGAAATATCTGATAAGACATCTACTCTTGAGTACTTAAAGACTAGGTTTGATCAAAAGGAGCCATTATACGATATAGAAAGATATATTCTTGAAAACGAAATACAACGACTTAGTCTTCTCAATGAAATTTGTCGATTATCAATTCAAGATGAAAATAAGAGTGTTCTTACAAAAGCTCTTTTGTCACGCGAGATTTCTTTTTACCAAAATAAATTACAGGATATTCTTGTCCTATATAATAAAGCTTCACAGTTTTGGTTAATGAGTCGACCACGTTATGATATGCTAATGAAGTTCAAAGTTGAGGATTTCTTTGGTGAAAAATAAACACAGCCTAACAGAGCTTATATTGTCACAATGTGATGCCTTCTGCAAAAGAGAAAGCGAAGCGGCATGGCTCGCACGAGTTCTTAAAGATTGCTCGCCAATTAAATACACAACTCGAGATACAGAACGAAGAACGAAATCAAACAATACTCAAGAAGGTGATCACTATGAAAAAAGAGTACGATTTTTCCAAAGGCGTACGAGGAAGGTTTTACCATACAAATGCGAATTTGAATCTACCTATATATCTTGATGCGGACGTTGCCAAGTTTGTGCAAGAGTTTGCCAAACGCAAGAAGGTTGATACCCAGACGGTCGTTAACAAACTTATACGCAGCAATAAGGCTATGATTCAATCAATGTAAAGCTGCACACGTTAATTGCACATCAGCTATCTCTACCACTTCATCCCACACTGCTCAAAGTAGGAATGTAACTCTTTTCTTGTAGCAAGGTTAATCTCTTCAGCGCGTAGGTCAATTGGATTCAGATCATCGGTTAGGATAGTAGTGTTGGTGATATCTTCAGTAAATCTGTTATCCCATGCGTGAACTTTTTGATAGCCAGGACCATATCGCCAATCAGGATCCAACGTTAAATTTCCTTCCGGTTCAAAGAACGGTTGGAGCTTTCGGTTGCCAGCGAGAAGAACAACGTTCCCAACTTTATTTGGCGGCTCTTCCATTGGTAATGCGAGTACTTCCGTAAAATGCTGTTTGAGCGTGGCAGTAAGCGATGCAATAATTGGATCGTGCCAGCCGATTGCTTCAACATTTATAGCGAAAAGACCATCCGGGGCAAGACGTGATGCAACCAAACCAAACGCTTCTTTTGTAGCGAGATGAAAAGGTATAGAGCTGCTTCCATAAGCATCGAGGAGGATGACGTCGTATGTGCTGCTTGTGGATGTTAGATATTGTCTGCCGTCCATCTCAAATACTTTTCCTTCCGAAGGATCAAGCTTAAAATATTTGTATGCCATCTCTACTACTTTTGGATCGATCTCAACTGCATCTACCTTCCAGCGATCCTTGAAATATTGTTTCACTATCGAGCCGCCACCCAACCCAATCAGAAGCATCTTACCCGGCTGAACGAAAAAACTTTTTGGTAGATCCATCACTGCACAATAATGCAGGAACGATTCTCCGGTAGAAGTATCTGCGAGTGTATGGATTCCGCCGTCGATGAGGAGATGGCGGTCGGTTTCATGATCGAAGATGCGAAGCTCTGCGTAGGGGCTTTGCTCGATTGCAAGGAGACCATTCTCCGGGTCGGCACGCTCGATGGGAGCTTTCCATCCGATAACTACCGATGCGATGATAAATATAATGATCGAAGTAATTGCCGCAGTAGATTTTTTATTTATTAAAAAACCGAGAACAGCCGTAGCTAACAGAAGCATCCCGATGACGATTGTAAGAAGTGTTACACCGAT
>CAYGZC010000211.1:0-18543 GCA_964354225.1 uncultured Chlorobiaceae bacterium
CAACTGTAAGCTTAAATTCTTTTGTGAACTTTCTCCTTGCTTCTAACATGAGACGTATCCTTTCTCCGAGCGTGACACTCGGACATGGTGGTCTCACCTTAAATACTTATTTTCTTTGTCTCATGCAAGGGGTGCAGTCCAATGTCCCGATTTTTTTTGTCGGGACAGAGGGGGTCATAATCTCAGGAAACGCGTCTTCAAAGTTCATCGGCTTCAGTGTGTGCTCGGTTTCATCGTCGAAGAGCTTGCTGTCTAAAATATCGCGACCAATGAGCGAGTTGCCGCATACAATGTTGCGTCTCAAGTCGGGAAGCATCCGCTCTTTCAGCAAACTGAACTGGTACGCATCGTTCATTGTTACATCTTCCATCAGCTTCAGGTAAAGCGAAAGCTGTGTTACCTCCGTTGCCTGAAAATCAATGTCAACACCGTAGATGTTGTTCACCAAAATCTCCTGTCGCTTCTTATGCGAGAGAACTATCTTACCCTCACGCGTTTCGGTGTCGCCCTTCTTCGCCTTCTCAGGAAACTCGTTGTAATAGCGCGTGTGGTAATCGAGCAACTGGTTATAAACTTCAAGTAGGAACGAGCCTGAGCCGCAGGCGATGTCGATAATCTTCAGCTTTGCCACCTCGGCAGGAGTGAGTTTAAACAGAGCGTCATGCTGAACTTGGTTCAGCATCTGATCTTTGCCAACAGGTTCAGATTCCGAAACAAGTTCGGAATGACGGGTTGTTTCTTTTTGTGGGTCATCATACAGCATCTTCCCAACCGTCTCACTTACAATGTACCGCACAATATACTCAGGCGTATAATACACACCGCCCGCTTTGCGAACCTCAGGTTTCTCCACAACCTTCGCACGTTTATCGGTTGTTGTAACTATCTTGCCGAGGAACCGCTCGTAAATACTACCGAGAATAGAAATGGGAATTGTGTTGAAGTCATACGGCGATGTCGGGTCGGAAAGTTCTCCGCATATTTCCCCAAACATTTTATCATCGGGTGCAACAAAAGTTGAACCATCAATTACCGGATGCTGTTTGAAAACAAGCCCATTGTACTTCGGCTCCATGCTTCTGCACAAAGCAAGGAATTTCTCCCACGCCGACGATTCCTTCCCCTTACCAAGGGGAAGGTTAGGATGGGGTCGAAAACTTGCAATCGATTGCTCTTCAATCCCTTTATCTTCGAGGAATCGGATAAAGACAAGCCGGTCGAGTGTGCGCTGTACAGCTTCGGTTAGCGTCTCACCGTCAAGATGTGGGTTCTTATTTTTGAAAGCATGTGCAAGCGTATCGCGGTACCCGTCGAGCAGTTCCAAGAAAGCTTCATCTACCTGCTGGTATTTTCCCCGAACGATTCCTTTCTTTGCCGCTTTGCCGCGCGGTTTGGGAAGTGTCTCAACAAATTTCTCTAACGAGCCGCCTGCAACGGCATCTCGACCGAAAAGGTAAAAAATCTTTTTGAAGATTTCCTCATCTGTGTATTGACTGTAATGGAATGTTTCAATCTTGTAGTTGAGCGCATTTTTTATGTCCGGTTTGTAGCGGCAGTCGAGGATGTGAAATTCTTCAAAGTCGGTGAGTATGGCAATTGGCGTTGTCTTGTTCCATCCGTAGCGTACGGTTTGATAGTAATAATTCGGATTGGCAAGGTCGTGCGCTGGTTTCTTCGCCTCGACGAAGAACTTCACATCGCGGAAGTTTGGCGCGATAAAGAACGCATAATCGGCGCGGCGCTGTGTCCCTTCCGTTCGCATCCTGTTCTCGATCTTTACCTCCTGCTCGTACGGATTCTTCTGCCGTTGGTGACTTACATCCCACCCCAGCGCAGTGAAGAACTTATCTATGAAGTCTTGCCGCACCTGCGATTCCTGATACGTCGGCGCTAAATACGCTTTCTCGTGTTCACGAAAATCGTTCACAAGCTGACGGACAAGCTCTAAAGATTTTTCCATTCAATTCACCCAAAAAATTACTTCGCTCAATTTACAAATCTATATCGAAGCAATCAAGTAAAAATAATCAACAAAAAACCCATCCCCGGGTTGTGATTGCCGTGGGAGGGCCAGCATATCACGTGGGATCCCGGAGACAGGTTTTTTCATTACTGCCTAAGCTATCAAAAAATACATCATAAAAAAGTTATTTCCAACTTGACTTAGAAAAGTCATTGAAGAAGTCGGAGGTTATTCTTTTTAAGGCAGATCAAAGTGCGACTCATCCCGCTTCGCGGGAAAGTGAGTCGCACTTTCGATATTACTTGAGTATCAGCATCTTCTTCACATCAGTAAAAGAACCTGCATTTAATTTATAAGTGTATATTCCACTCGGCAAGTTGCGAGCATCGAATTGAACATTGTATGCTCCTGCTTGTTTCACCTCATCCAATAACCTTGCCACTTCCCTGCCCAATACATCGTACACTATCAACGTTACCCAACTTTCAATCGGCAGCTGATATCGAATAATTGTAATTGAATTGAATGGGTTGGGATAGTTTTGCTCAAGCTTAGTATTCTCGGGTATATTATTTTGTTTATCTTTAACCTTTACTGGTGGATCATAACAAGCGCTTTGATAAGATTTTGCTGCAAACATCGAACCACTTCCTCCGTATGTAAACGATGTTGAGTCAATGAAATAAAGCGAATCAGGTGTGTGACCATGATCGAAAATTTTATATTCCCTATATATCAAGACACGGTAAAGTCCCTGGCTAATGCCAATCAGTGTCGCACACAAATCAAAATTACACATACAGCGACAATAACTAGTGGATGTATCTTTTTCGATGACTGTAATGGAATCGTTGACAATAGTTATCTCATGAATGAATGCAACACAGCAGTTCTCCTCAACCCCAACGTTCCATACTTTGACGGTGTCGTTGATTATCTGCACATAGACTGAGTCCTTTCCTGCGAATGCTAATGTACAGCAATGTATAATTATAAAAAGACAAAATAGTTTCTTCATGTTAACCTCCATTCGTTATTCAATGAATTTCACACTTGATATTACTAAAGCCTACATTTAATTTTATAAATTTTGTTTGTGATTGATTTAATTAATTTCATACGTTGTTTATAAAATGACAAAGGACAGTCAATATTCATCTTCAACTGTCCTTTGCCGTTTTCACACTAATGTTCTATTATTATATCACTCTTATACTCACCTTAATAGCACCATCTTCTTAAATTGTGTAAATGAGCCAGCAGTGATCTGATAAGTATATATACCGCTTGGTAGTTTACTCGCATCAAATTCAACAGACTTGTATCCCGCATTCTGATATCCATCAACAAGTGTCGCCACTTCCTGCCCAAGCACGTTATGCACCTTCAATGTTACCCAGCTATCAGTGGGTAGCGAATAACGAATAATCGTATTTGGATTGAATGGATTAGGATAATTCTGCTCAAGCGCAAACTGATTTGGTATTATGTATTTCAGATTTTTCATTCCCAAATCTGGCGGTGATGGAGGAAGCTCATCGGTCGGTATTATCTTAATTTTCGCCGATGCGGTAAGTGCTCCTAAAGAAAAAAGCACTAGCTTACCTCCGGCACTAGCCCTCACCCAATATGCCTTGCCGGGGAAAATTGTATCAACAATTTGATAAGTAGAACCATCATATCCAAAGAAATCGGAGGTAACAATACCATCCGGTATCGAGAATATATCGCAAGTACACACTGGTGCTGATGCTGAGCCAATCATATTCCAACCTGCAACGACATCAACCGTTTCAGGATCACACCAATAGCCGGTCATGTGTACATGACTGGTATCGTCGAACTTAAACCAGTAGCCCGGTCCAACATCAAGCGTTTCTTTTGAAATATAACTCCCGTCGTATGTAAATGCGTCCGAGACCGCCGTTGGGAATAGCACGACTTTCCTGAAATCATTTACCTTAAGCGGAACTGAAAGCATATTCCATCCACCATCGAAATTGATAGTTAATGAGTCAAGAGGTGGACCGAATGATACCTTTGTCGTTGGCACCAAGAGAAGATCACTGTTTAGCACAGTCAACAAATGCGCGCCAAACTGGTCAACTGTATTCACAGGTAACTGGAACACTCGCTTTGGTGTAATCTCATACGCCACATAGTGAGTCACAGTGTCGAACATTTGCTCCATGTTTTTCATCGCCGGTGTGAGGAAATACTTGGGTTTGAGAATATCGATATGATCCCCCAACCCCATATAGTCATCGAATTGATCCCACAGCCAAATTGGGCTTGGGAACTCCACAGGATCCATTATCCGATATGCTTTGTAATGGTCTAAGCTCTCAGGCGGAGCGTGTCCGTTCCACAGCTTTTGGGTAGGAACTAACAAATAGTTTACGGAATCAATATTAACTGATTTTGATTCGAATTGATTGACGTATTCGACCGTTAGAAATGTATTCTTTCCTTCTGCTCGATACCATGTTAGATGATTATTCGGCTTCGTGATTTTAAATGTGTCGATCCCATGAATCTTCTTAACTGGATTCGAGAGGAAATCAATCCCAATCAATTGAAGGCTGTCAGTCATAAACTGGTCTTGAACTCTGACCTCTCTATCGAACTGTTGTGGTACGATCCTCCAGCTCTTGTAATGATTCTTGCTAATATCGGGTGGTTGTACCTGGCAGTTGCCGAAATCGATCCCAGTTATATTCTGTCTCGAAGATAACGTCACGGTGTACGTGCCGGGCGGCGGTGGCATACTCTGTGTCCAACCGGGTTGAAGAACTTCGCTCACGGTGTAGATGCCCGGTGGCAATCCGTTGAAGCAGTACGCTCCACCAGGACCTGTGACCATAGCGCCGGGTACAGGACCTGCCAAGTTGATGGTCCAACCAACCAGTCCAGGTTCACCCTGATCCCACTGACCATCACAATCGAGGTCATTAAATTTGCTACCGCAGATAGAACCGGTCGAGTAGTTGCCGAAATCTTTTCCGACAACATCTTGACCCGCAAGCAAGTTAATAACGTGCGTACCGGGAGGAATCGGAGCCGGAGCTGTTTGTGTCCAACCCGCCTGTAAAACTTCGCTCACCGTATAATTACCGGCAGGCAAGTTGATGAAACTGTATGCACCACCCACGCCGGTGACCGTCACACCAGGGACAGGCCCTGCGAGGTTTATGGTCCATCCAGGCAATCCCGGTTCGCCAGGATCCAGAATACCGTCACCGTCGAGGTCTTCAAACTTTATCCCATCGATCGAACCTAACGTATCAGTTGAAAAATAAGATAGCTTCCTGGTAGGCACAAGAACGTAGTTGCTTGTTAGAACATATAGCTGATGTTGTCCGAACTGGTCAATGGTGGTGTAATCTACTGTCGAGTAGTGCCCCATGGGAAATATCTCATATGCCACATAGTGGGTGACCGAATCGTACAACACCGGTAGTTCGTTGTTCTTGATTGTCGGAGTCAGGAAGAAGCGTGGTATGAGCGAGTCGATGAACTCACTCGATCCAAAGAGAACGTCGATCTGATCCTGCAACACAACCGGATCCTTGAATCCTTTGCCGTCAGTGATACTGTATGCCTTGTAGTGATCCAGACTGTCCGGTGGTGCGTGTGGGAGCTTCTGCGTAGGCAGTAGCAGATATCGAACCGAGTCTATCGAAACGGCGGTCGACTCGAACTGGTTTTTGTACGTGACATTCAGATAGGCAGGTTTGCCTTCTGCTTGATACCAGGTGAGGTGATCGGAACTGTCCACGATATTGAAGATGGATGTTCCGTGAATCTTCTTGACAGGATTCGACAGGTAGTCGATTCCGGTCAGCTGCAACATGTCTGTCATGAACTGATCTTGTGCTTTGACAGTTGTTAAGAAGCTCTCGCGTGCAGTTCTCCATGTCTTGAAGTGGTTCTTACCAGTATCAGGAGGAGTAGGAGGTGTTGGAAGATACTTTTCACTTGGCACCAATAAGAACATACTGTTCATAATTGTCAAATAATGTTCACCAAACTGATCATGGGTCATGTATTCCCAAAAGGGCGGAGAGATCATTCTCGGTGGAAAAATCTGATAAGCCACGTAGTGAGTAACAGGATCGTACAATTGTGATTCCATATTTTTCACCGCAGGAGTAAGAAAGAAAGTTGGTACAAGAGAATCTATATTCTCAGGTATTCCGTAACGAATGTCGAATTGATCCTCCAGCATAATCGGATCATGGAATCCTGTGCCGTCTGTGATGCGGTATGCCTTGTAGTGATCTAAGCCCAGAGGTGGATCATGAGGATACTTCTGCGTCGGAACCAGTAAAAACTCCACTTGACTTATGGAAACCGCGGTAGACTCAAATTGATTTTTATAGGAAAGGTTAATTGATGTATCCCTACCTGTCGCTCGATACCAAGTCAAGTGATGATCAGGGTTAATGATCGGAAAGGGTTGACTTCCATGAACTTTCAAGGTTGGATTTGATAGAAATTCAACCCCAAGCAACATAAGCGAATCTTGCATGAACTGATCCTGAACTAAGACACGTTTCTGAAATGTTTGTGGTTGAACCATCCATGTTTTATAGTGATTCTGATTAGCTCCAACTTGAGCAAATAACAATTGTGGAATAATAACAACTCCTATCATCAACAACCAAAAGAATATTCTTATTAAGTCTTTCGGATTCATGATGAAGGAACGAAATAAAAAAGTTATAGAGTGTTTCATATAACCTCCATTGTTTATTAATTGTGAATTAGTTTTACTTATAAACTGCAAATCATGGAAAGGCAAAACCGGCGGTGGATACCGCTGATTCTCTGATTCATTGTTGGTATGGAAGCGTACCATAGGAACCACTATATCCCCAAGCGCTTCCATGTCTGATTCTTCTGAATCACCAAACGCACACAAGGCAAACCGCCTTATTCACATTTCCAATACGAATTCTTGACTATGATAATTATAACCGATTTAAATGGAAAAGTCAAGAAAAGAAAGGAAAAAATAGCAAAATAAATTGATGAAATATTGAAGGAATTTTGATGTCTGTATCTTATTTTATTACAATAAGATAGGGGGATAACTTTTGGGGGATGTTGCGCTTGCCTCCCGAATTATAGTGACTGTTTCAATTTTCTGTAAGTTTCCCTCATATCTTCGGAGATCATTTTTGTATCGGCAAGGATAGGCAAAAAATTTGTGTCACCGCTCCACCTAGGAACTATATGAAAATGTACATGCTGATCAATACCGGCACCAGCCGTCCTTCCGATGTTTGACCCTATGTTGAAACCATCAGGATGCGATATGCTTTGAATTACTTTGATCATTTTTTTAATAAGCACCATGCTCTCGGTTGTTTCCTCTTCCGATAAATCAATAATCGATGGAACATGACGATATGGTACGATCATCAAATGCCCGCTGTTGTATGGATATAGGTTCATAATAACGAAACAAAAGTTACTACGAATCAATATAAAGTTGTTTTCATCCTGCTGTTCTTTTGAAGCTTTACAGAACACACATTCTTCTATATCTTCTTTCGACTGAGAAAAGGACTCAATATATTTCGAGCGCCAGGGAGAATGTAATCTTTCCATACCTATATTCGCTAATATCCGAATTGTTCTTGTGTAAAACTAAACGAAGCAACCTTAAATGTTAGATTGCTTCGTTTCATTATAAACATCTCATTTGGTAAATTATGCTTCTTCTTCAACTTTATGTTTCGCATGTTCGGCAATTATCTTATCAGCAACTTCACGTGGCATCTCTTCATAGTGATCGAATTTTTGCCTGTGAATTCCTCTCCCTTGTGACATCGAACGGAGAGTTGTGGAATATCGGAAAAGTTCCTTCAATGGCACGAGCGCCTTAATAATCTGGCGTGGACCTTCCGAGTCCATGCCTAATATCTTTCCTCGCCGGCTCGATATATCGCCCATAACAACTCCCATATAATCTTCAGGTACCGTAACTTGTATTTCATAGATGGGCTCGAGCAGAATTGGTTTTGCTTCAATGAACCCTTTCTTGAACGACATCCTGCCAGCAATCTTAAAAGAATTTTCATCTGAATCAACATCGTGATATGAGCCATCGAACAAGGTCACTTTAACATCAACGACTTTATACCCAGCGATAACTCCGGATTGCATTGATTCGATAATACCCTTCTCAACAGCGGGAACAAAACGACCCGGAACAACGCCTCCAACAATTGCATCTTCAAATTCAAATCCACCGCCGCGCGGCAATGGTTCGAGCTTAATCCACACATGACCGAACTGCCCGCGACCTCCGGATTGTTTTTTATGTTTATACTCAACCTCGTTGGCACGTCCGCGAATTGTTTCACGATATGCTATTTTCGGCTCTATCATATCAACTTCAACACCGTACTTTGCTTTTAGTCGCTTTACAATGATATCAAGATGAAGCTCACCCTGGCCACTGATAACTGTCTGCCGTATTTCTGGATCAACTTTCATTATAAAGGTTGGATCTTCTTCGTGTAAGCCATGTAAACCATTAGCAATCTTATCCTCGTCGCCTTTAGCTTTGGCAACAATCGCCATGCTTATTACCGGCTCAGTAAATGGAATCGGTGGAAATGTAATAGAGAGAGCTTTACTACTTAATGTGTGGTTAGTATGTGTGTCTTTTAATTTTACAACAGCACCAATGTCTCCCGCCAATATTTTACCCGCTTCTTTTCTTTCCTTTCCGTTCATCACGAATAACTGTGACATTCGCTCACTTTTGTTGTTCGAATTATTGATAAAGTCCAGACCAGGCGTAATTGTTCCAGAATATACTCTGAAAAAAGAAAGCTCTCCAACGTGCGGCTCTGATACGGTTTTAAAAACAAAAAATGCCGGTTTACCGTTAGCATCACACTTTAAATTAACTTGATTTCCATTACTTCCTCCGGTAAGAGTTGCAACGGCTGGCTCAACTTCAATTGGATTAGGGCAGAAATCAATAATAAAATCCATCAAAGAAGCGACACCGATATTATGTGAACCTGCAGAACAGAGAAGCGGGAATAATTTCCGAGTGCGGATACCATATTTTATTCCATCCTTAAGTTCTTTCGCGGTTAATGTTCCATTGTTGAAAAATATATCGAGCAGTTTCTCATCTGTTTCAGCAACCTGCTCGATGAGCTGCTCACGCATGGTATCAACTTTAGATTTCAATTCTGCCGGAATATCTGCCTCTGTATATTTTCCTTTTCCATCGCGTGTAAATTTTAACACCTTCATACGAAGGATATCGATTATCGATTCAAATGCTAATCCCTGATCGAGTGGAAATTGAATCGGGATAAGCTCGTGGGTAAACCTTTCTCTCGCGGCTGCGACAACCTTCTCAAAATCTGCATTCTCATTGTCCAGTTTGTTGACAACGAAGATTGTGCTATTTTTGAGATCCTTTGTATATTGCCACACAATTTCTGTCCCAACTTCAAGACCTTCAACTGCTTTCAAAAAAACAATCGCCGTGTCGGCAACACGTAAACCAGCTTTTACCTCACCTGTAAAATCAGTGTACCCGGGCGTATCTAGTATATTTAATTTTGTACCTTTCCAATCGCAAAATAGTAATGAGGTGTTGATAGAAATCTGGCGTTCGATCTCATCGGTATGATAATCGGACACTGTGTTGCCCTCTTCAACTTTCCCAAAACGAGTTGTAGTCCCTGCAGTAAACAGACATCCTTCGGCAAGAGATGTTTTGCCGGCACCTCCATGACCGATAAATGTAATATTACGAATACTATCTGCAGAATATTCCTTCATAAATAAAAATTCTCCTTAACATGATATAAAGCATAAAACAACATGCAGAATGATTCAGTATTCAATCTTCGATCGATATCCATCCTGGGTAAACGCACGCAGGATGCACCATCCTCCGATGTTGTGCATAATGAATTGATAGATAAAAACTTTTTATACTATTCTCGTAACCGAGCAATTAATGTACGCATACCTTTAAAGACCGCTGCAATCATACCGATAGATTCCATCACGGGTTCTTCAATTCTACTCTGTACCTGACGCTCGAAGGAAACAATGCTGTCTGCAATTTCTTTCATCGATTGAATAGAACTTTTCACCAGCTCAACTTGTTCGTCGATATTTTCTGTAACCCGACGGATTTTATCGGTAATGGCTTCAAGGTTGTTCATTACAGGAACTATTTTTGCACTTATCTCTTTAACGTCACTCTCGACAACGGTCAGAATATTCTTTACTCGCGACAGAAGTGTCAGCAAGTAAACGCAAAGGATCGTTAATGCAATGAATGCTATAATTTGAACCACAACAAGAAAATATTCCATATTTATCTTTTACCTTTCTTGTTACGATGGCTATTGAACATCTCGGTTTTTCTCGCTCTTATATGCATCGACTCCGGCTCGGAATGCTGCTTTTACTTTTCCACCCTCAGTAGTAGCACGTTCGCGAATTCCTGAAAGCACTTTCTCAGCATCATCGAGGATATGCTCGGCTTTTTCCTTCGTCTCCGTAACTAACTGCTCTGAACGACTTTTCCCTTGATTAATTAACTCCTTCCCTTTTGTAGTTGCAGCTTTTATGTATTCGGTGGCGTCTTCTGCTAAGTTGCTCGCTTTCTTCTTTATATCGGAGCGCAACTCTTTCCCCGGTTTTGGGGCATACAATAAGGCAATCACCCCGCCAATTACACCTCCAGCTAAGAATCCGATGATAAGTCCTTTAGCCATTCCATTTTTTTCTTCTGCCATAAATCCTCCAATATTATTTGGGAGTATCTAATAGTGAATTGTGAATTAAATTACCAATAATAAATATAAAAATCAAGTATTTATACTTGGCAATAAAGAGTTGGCAGAACTCCATCCAAAAATATTGATTATAATAATTGAAATCCGTTTGCATTTCATTCAAAGAAATTATATAATCAATTCACTATTCTATTATTTCATTTATTGTCATTAGGTCTATGTGGAAAACAACTGAAGGCAGCACGGGGAGGTTAATCCAACTTTGTATCGGCTACTTTTTCCTTTATATATTCTTTCTTGTAGCATCTAAATATTTCACTGATTACCTTGTCCAAGGGATAGCCGATCCTGTTGTTTTGAAAGAAATGAAAACCAAGATGAATGTTGAATTTCTAGTATACAGCACGATCGGTGGAAATCTACTATGCCTTATAATCGTCTTTGCTTTTAGGTGGTACAAGCTGAAATCGAACAACTTCATCAAGTTCGCCGGGATGAAAATTCCCTCGGAACTTCTCTATATCATTCCATCAGGAATTTGTACGGCAATTGTTATACCAACTACAACCTTAATGTACACGCTTCCAATTACAGTGATGGTAGCTATGGTAATTATGCGCGGGAGTATTATTGTAATCAGCCGAATTGTTGATGCCATTCAAATCAGAAAAGGTATTTTGAAGAAGAAGGTTTATTTCCAAGAAGAGATGGGTGTCGTATTTGCTATACTTGCGGTCGGCGTTCAATTATTTTTTGAAAGAGGAAATGCACAATTTGATTTTATTAGTTATACTCCTGCAGTTGTCATCCTTTCAAGTTACATAATCGCATATTTCATTCGTTTATATATCATGAATTATTATAGAAACACACGTGCCAAAGGAGTACCACAGGACAACAAGGGATTTTTTTCTATCGAGCAAATCACCGCTGGAGTTGTATTACTTTTGGTCGGACTCGGACTTTACCACTTAACCAATTCAGATGTAAAACAAATTGTTCTTTTTAAGGAATCATTCATTACGCCCTCGATGCACTGGCGATGGGAAGTTATTGCTGGAGTGTTCTTCGGTGCTCAGGCGTTTTTGTCAGTTTTCCTTTTTATGTTTAAAGGTAGAACGGCGACGTTCTCCGGTTTGGTAAACCGACTCACATCATTAATTGCTGGAACAGCTTCAACACTTATTGTCTACTTTGCACTTGGCGGAAAATTCCCTGAACAAAAAGACTGGGTATCACTTGTGTTTATTTTTATTGCTGTCGGATTTCTTTCAGTTGCTGAAAGAAGACGAGCGAAAGAGTTGATTGATGCACGCGAAATCGAGCTTGCACCACCGAGGGCTTAGACAGATTTCCGATATCTGAATCCGTTTAAGGTCCGTAAGATATCGGAAGCTTTACTTGGCGGGATTGTTTTTCTCTATCATCATCAATCATCAATCTTACACCATTTTATCTTTTAATATTCCCAAATAATTTAGACGTAGCTTTCTCCAACTCGTTTCCAAGTTTTATCGGATCGTCAGTCTTCTCCGGCTCATTCTCAAACACGGCATACGGTACCTTGTATCCTTTAATGTCGATATATTTCGGATTCTTCGCTACGAGTTTGTCCCAGTCGTTCGTCTTGTAGTAATATTCCATTTTTTCATCAGGTAAGGAATGATACAAAATGGAATCTTCCATTCCCGGTCTCGCACGCCGCCGATTCTTCCTGACCGACTCCTCGTATGAAACTTTGATATAAATGATTCCCGCTCTTTTGAGCACTGCTTCATGAAGAAATGAAAAAGCCTCAGCGAAACCGTTCTCACCACCACGGGCAAACTCTACCAGAGCAGTCGTCTTGTTATGATAACCCGGATTAACAGCAAGCTTTTTTCTGTAAGCAAGATTTATACGCTCAATATATAGATTCCAGATAAAAGGATCTTTAAACCAATACTTCTCATCTGACCAAACACGTGGTTTTCCATGGCGTGAGAGAATGTCGTCTATCTCAAACGTTTCCCAAACATACACGAAATCATCTATTTCTTCAAACTCGCCGATGTGGAATCGCTGAGAGCGTTCTGTCACACGAGATTTTTTCAGAAAGTCGATTACCTCCGATTTTCCCGCCGCAGGCCTGCCGATTAAAATGATTACATCAAAATTGTTATTCATTGTTAATCCTTAATATTCATTATTGAATTTCCTGAAAACGATTTTCTAATTGACCTTTAACAAGTTTATCTCGCTTCACTTTATCAACAAGTGTCTGATATAATAATATAGATGAGGTTGTGACATTCGATGGTACCATTTCGAGATACCGAGATCCTTGATTGACTACATAATCTATTGTGCCACAGGTGTAAATTTTATCAGCTTGCACCTCATTACCTCCAACCGTCAACGAAACAACCTCTCCTTTTCCATCGACACGCTTCCATGCACATTTGATGCCTGAAAGATCAAGCGATGTCCGTCCATTGATAATTGAATTAACATAACGCTGAGCAAGATCACGAACCTCTTTACCAGTCAATGGAAACGTACAGATATAATTTCGAAATGGTGATATCTCAAACAAATCAACTTTCTTGATATCTCCAGCCAGAATATCCTTGCGAATACCACTGCTGTTCGTCAGCGCAAAATCAGCACCCGCGCCTTCACGGATTGCATCCGCAATGAAATGACCGATTATGCTTTCACCGCTCCGCGAACGTTTCAAATCAACTTCGGCTTTCCCTATAACTTCTGCATATTCTTTATCAATCCTAGTTTTAAATTCGTTCACGAATTTCGAAAGATCACTTTCTGGGTACTGCGGCTTCACCCACAGCGTATGAAGTTTCCCATTGAAAGCAGTAACTTTATCATTTTCAACTGTTAGCTCCAGCTCGCCAAGATTCTCACAATACGAGCCAGCCTGAGCAATTAGAACGCCGTTTACAATTTTAGGTGTTTTCAACCGTGTGTGACTGTGCGATCCAATAATAACATCGAGATTATGGACATTCGCTGCCAACACAGAATCATCATCTACACCTTCATGTGTCAGCGCGATTATAAGATCGGTCTCCCCGTCAATCTTGTCAATTAGTCCTTGTAAAGTTTCGAGAACGGGAAGCACTTTCAATCCTTTAAGATTGTTCGTGTTTGTTAATTCGAATAATGAACTCGACATGATGCCGATGATTCCAACCCGCATACCATCTTTAGCGAGGATGATATACTCCTTGTTGTTGAGTGGAAATTTATTTAGTGTATCAACAAGATTGGCACTCACTGTCGGAAATTTTGCTATCTGCGTAAGTTTGCGGAGATTATCTTGCGAGATATCCAAATCGTGATTTCCAATCGTCCACGCCTCGTAACCAATCATGTTCATCATCTCGAACAAAGCACCGCCGAATGTTTCTTTGTACTCCATTTCGGCTATCGGATTTCCCGTCATTACATCACCGCCATCAAGGAGAAGAGTATTTCCTTTTGCTTTACGCAAACTATCAACAAACCGATTTAGCTCTAAAAATCCTCCAACCATCGGCTTGGGCTCCGCTTTGATCCATCCCGCTTCATGATGCAAGAATGATGCGTGCATATCATTGGTGTGAATAATTGTAATTGTTTGGGGTTGCGCACAGACGAATGAAAAATTGCACACAGCAAACAGCAAAACTATGTAACGGGCTAAACGAACAAAAAAAGATTTCATACGATACTTTGTCGATAATGGACAGTGAATTTTCTAATGAATTGTAAAAATAGTGGAAGATAATGATGAGGCTGTCCTAAAAGTGAAGAAACGCGTCATTCCGTCTCGCTCAGAGAGGAGGATCGGAATCTATACCTTGCAAACGAGCTTGCTTTGCATAGATGCTGATCCCGCTGAAAACGGGACAGAATGACGCGGGACTTTTTAGACAGCCTCAATACATCTCATTATCGATTTTTCTTCTTGTGTCTCATTTTTCTCAAACGTTTTTTTCGCTTGTGAGTCGCCATTTTCCTTCTCAAGCGCTTTTTACCACTTGGCATAGATTCCTCTTTTATATGTTGTTAGTTGATATTTGAACACGAATCAAGTTAAACTATCTTTCGATTTACAACGGTGGAGGTGTCTGCACTTTTTTCAAATTTTCATTGACGAGCGATTTTAACTCCTTTGACACTTTGAAGAAAGGAACGAAATGTTCGTCAACTTGCACTTGAGCACCTGTGCGGGGATTCCGTGCCATTCTACCTCTCCTCTTCTTTGTTTTAAAACTACCGAAACCGCGGATCTCGATATTCTTGCCTTCCTTTAGTGCTTCGATGACAGTTTGAATAAACCCATCAACCACCGCTTCTGTTTCTACTTTCGTCAAACCGGTTCCTGAAGCTATATGGTCTACTATATCTGCTTTGGTCAATGTATTTCTCCTTTTATTGTTTGAGGTTATCCGCCATCTCGACGGAAATTGTTATTAAAAACCGTGAGCCATTCTGTACTGCAAAATAGGTTGATTAAATAAATCATCATTGATACCAAGTAAATCGGCAATCTTTGTTTTTCCAAATATGAGATCGAACAATGTTAAAACTCTTTTACGTTCTTTTACAATTGATAGAGTCCCTTTGATGCCTGCTAATCGTGCAGCAATAGTTATCGCATCCTCGTAAGTCCCGATTGTATCTACAAGTCCCATTTGAAACGCCTGCTCACCTGTAAATACTCGCCCATCTGCAAATGTAACAACTGAGTCGTGCGATAATTTACGCTCGGTTTCAACGGCAAAAATAAATTGTTTATGAACATCATCCATTAAATTTTGGAAATACTCTTTATCATCACTTGTCATCTGACGGAACGGATTACCAGCATCCTTGAACTTTCCACTCTTAATTGTATTGACACCAACTCCAATTTTCCCCATCAAAGAATCATATCTCATAAATTGAGAAATGACACCGATGCTGCCAGTTAATGTTCCGGGATTTGCAACTATTTTATTCGCGCCGCAAGATACATAATATCCTCCGCTTGCAGCAAGCGAACCCATCGATACAACGACCGGCTTTTTCTTATCACGCGTCTTTTTCACTTCCTCGTAAATTTCTTGGCTGGCAACCACCCCTCCACCAGGAGAATCCACACGGAAGAGAATCCCTTTTATCGAGCGATCATCTCTGTACTTCTTGAATTGCCTAACTATATCTTCGGAACTTAAAATGACCCCTTTTAACTCAACTACAGCAATTTTATCACCCGAACCGATAACTATATCAGAATCATAATCTGAAAGACTCCGAAGCATCAGGTAGAAAAACATCATTGCCCCGACAGCAAAGATTACCAAACCACCGGCAATAATTAAAAACCATTTCGTTGAATTGTTCATAATCTCTCTAACTTATTGATTTTCCAGCATATTATACGAAATGGTTTGGCAAAAGTCAAACCACCAAGAAAAGTGTTATTTCCTTGTTATCGGATCGATAACTCTGCTTTATGAAATGGATAGGAATAAAAATTGGAATGATTTAAAGATTAATTAATAAATAATGGAACGTTTAATATGAATATTGATTTGTATTTACTATGAAATCAATACCTGATTCCATAATTCCATAAATATAAAGGTGATAAGATCAATCAAGATCACTATTACCTTATCAAACTCACATCAACTTATGAGTTTATTTTTCTTTTACCTCGATTTCTTTCGGTTTGGCTTCTTCGACTTTTGGTATATTGATGGTCAGGATACCATTGTCGTACGAAGCATTGATATTATCACTCGTAACCGAAGACGGAAGCGTAAACGAGCGCTGGAAAGTGCCATAACATCGCTCAACTCGATAGTAGCTCTCACCTTTATTCTCGTTCTCTTGTTTCTTTTCACCTTTAATTGTGAGCACATCTTTTTGGACGGTTATCTTTACATCTTTCTTGTCCACACCTGGAAGCTCAATCTTGATGTCGAAATCGTTTTCTTTTTCAATAATATCAACGGCAGGCATCAATGTCTTCGAAACCTCTTCCTCCCAAATATCACTGCGAAAACGATCTAACATACAGTCAAATTCTCTCTGCATATTTGCAAAGTTGGTTACCGGATGCCAAGCTCTTACATCACGTAATGGATTCCATCTAATTAATGTCATAAGTTATCTTTCCTTTCGTAATAAGTTCATTTTTGTTATTGGGTTTATTTTCTTTTTAAGAATCTGCTATGAATAACTTCAAAGCGCGTGCCAAGGAAGAAGTGTGGATATTTGGAATAATTTAAACGATGGGAATGATTGATACTTCAATCGAGTTGACGAATTGTCAGAGAGATGAAAATTATTTCAGGACTTATCAGACAAGATGGCAAATAGATGGCATATGATCCTCTCGTAAATATGCAATTTCAGAATAATCTTCGAACTCATAGCGACTTTAGGAGAAATATCTTAACTATGCTGGGATTCTAAAAATCGTTCTGCATCAATTGCTGCTGCACAACCTGACCCGGCAGCAGTGATTGCTTGTCGGTATGTTGGATCAGCGACATCACCTGAAGCAAAGACACCACTGACACTTGTATTTGTACTACCAGACTTTGTGAGAATATAACCGCTTGGATTCATCTCGAGCTGTCCTGCAAAAATCTTAGTATTCGGTTGATGTCCGATACCAACAAAGTAGCCATCTGTTCGTTGTGTGGTCAACTCTCCGCTTTTTACATTCTTCACGTTAACACCAACAACCGATTTCTTACCACTTTCTTTTTTACCTAGTATTTCTACCACCTCAGAATTCCAAAGGAAAAATATTTTGGGATTGTTAAAAGCACGCTGTTGCATGATCTTTGAAGCACGCAATTTATCTCTTCGATGAATGATTGTAACCTTCGACGCAAATTTTGTTAGAAACGTTGCTTCCTCAATTGCAGTGTCTCCCCCACCAACAACAACCACTTCCAGACCCTTGAAGAAGAAACCATCACACGTTGCACAACCTGATACACCATGCCCCATATATTCTTTTTCGGATGGTAAACTTAACCATTTTGCAGAAGCACCAGTAGCAACAATGAGAGTATCTGCCAAATATTCGTTATCGTTTGAATACACTTTAAAAGGACGTTTAGAAAGGTCAACTTTAGAAACATCTTGAAATAAAGTTTTCGCATTAAACTTCTCTGCCTGTTTCCTGAATAAATCCATTAGCTCTGGTCCCATTACACCTTCGGGGAAACCGGGATAATTCTCAACCTCTGTTGTAATAGTCAGTTGCCCGCCGGGTTGTATTCCTTCAAAAACAAGTGGATTAAGATTTGCACGTGCAGTGTATATCGCAGCAGTCAAACCCGCAGGTCCTGATCCTATGATGATAACTTTGTGATGATTTTCCATTCTAATCTCCTTTTATTTCTTTTCAATATTTTCCATGATAACACGAACATTTCTTTTTAATCGCGATAATCCCGATCTTTTAATAGGGCTATCTCTGAATAATCTATTAAAATTCTTTTGAGTTAATTTTAAAAGCGACTCTAATTTCAGTAAATAATAATCTTCATTCGGAAAAAATTCTTTTACATCGGTCATTTTAGCTTTCTTCTGATTCCAAGGACAAGCTTCTTGACAAAGATCGCATCCAAAAATTTGATTGTCAAACTTTTCGCTTAACGATCCCTTGATCGCTCCTTTATGTTCGATTGTCAGATATGCAATACAGCGGTTTGCATCCAGTACATAAGGTTTAATTATAGCCTTTGTCGGACATGCATCGATACATTCATGACAATCCCCACAAAGATCAGTTGC